>MNIY01000188.1 GCA_001919995.1 Ktedonobacter sp. 13_1_20CM_4_53_11 | reverse complement strand
CGCGAAGTGCTGGAACTGCTGACAAAGGGGCAGACCAACCGCGAGATTGCGCGCAAGTTGACGGTGAGTGTGAGCACCGTCAAAATCCATGTGGAGCACATCCTGGCCAAGCTGGGGGTTTCCGACCGCACGCAGGCGGCTGTGCGTGCCACCGAGATGGGCCTCCTGCGTACAACATCCATGGAATGAAGCTATCTGCTTTCCTGAGACGGGTGAAAATAGGCCATTTGACCTACAAAATATTAGCCACTTAGCAGATGACCAGGACCCTACGCTTATCCTATACTACATCTATGATTGTACTGTAGTGGGTGAGTCTCAGAAACAGGCAATCATAATAGATCGCTTCTACAGACTACGCGGGGGGAAATTTAGCGAGTGTAGTAGAAGTGATTTATATCTCAAAGAGTATTTGCGTTGTCATTTGAAACTCGTGTTCCTTAATAAGATGATGGAGAGTGTATGAGATCCCCATATCAGATGCAAAAGTTCAATGAAGACGACACGTCTGGTACAAATATCGAAGACTATACCCAGTTGATTGTTGACCTGCTGAGCTTTGGTCAGACCCTTTGCAAAAAAAAGCACGGTATCGGTAAGCGCCTCAGCAAAGAAGTGATGCGTGCCACCCAGGGAAAGGCCAGGCTTCTCCTCCCTTGTCAGGACTCATCAGCTGGACGAGACATTCCCTTCCCTGTCTCAGTCAGTTTTCCGGTTCGGTTCCGTAACCGCATCTTCGGAACATTGGAGATTGCCCCCGACTCAACGCATCCTGCATCTCCTGCCCTTCCTCTACCTGTCGCCCAGCTCCTGGCTAACACATGCGGGTCGCTCTTGTATACCCTCGAACTGTCAGCCTTCATCGAAGGACAATGCCAACGACTTGATAGCCAGGTCAGCGGGCATTTGACCAGGCGTGAACAGGAAGTCCTGGCGCTTATCTGCCGTGGAAACGACCAGCGGGCAATCGCCACGATGTTAAGCATCACGCCGACAACAGTAGACACGTATCGGAAGCACATTTGCTGGAAATTAGGCGTGCATAGCGAACGGGATATCCCTCTAGCAGCGTATCAAGCTGGTCTTTTCTCCGTCCTGGATGAATCCCCCTCTATCTCGAGCATATCGCCAGCAGGGCGAAGCTAAAGTGGGCCGGGTGGAGATCCTGCATCTCCACTCCGTTGTAACTATAACGGTTTCCCTTTTGAGAGTTCGAGAAACTTCAACACTACTTGCTTGTGGTGCAGAAACTGTTCCTTTGGAAATGGGACAGCGACTCCAGTTCTTTTGATTCGATGTTCTTCTTGTACAGGATGGTACTTTTGCAAAAACCAGCTATAGGAATCATCAATCGGCAACTGCTTCGGGATAATGTCTCGTTTTTTGAGTTCGTCTATTCGACCAAGGGTACCGGTTGGAAATTGTATTGCCGCGGAAAGGGAGAGTGAGCCGTTTTTTATGGCAAGGAGTGTTAAGAGGTCAAGCTCACGCTGTACAGCACGAAGGCCAGAGGTCTTAAACCCGACTGTATAGGAATGGGGATTTTCATCATACAATTGAAGTGGCGGTTCAAGCGAAAATGTTTCATGTTTATGAAATACCCCTCGTTCTAAATTCCGTCTATACTCACCCAATTGGTCTCTCATTTTTTCTCGAATCAGTTTCCCTTGTTTGTCTTCTGCTGTGGCTTCTGTCAATACCTGGCGTTTTGCCTTGTTTAATAGTTCCTGATTGCCTATCACCAGTGTTGCAGTCAGGGTTCTATCTGGATAAACGGCTGTTGCTCGCCCCCACGCATATGAAAGAGGAATACTGCCACCAATGTTTTTTATTTCAGGCATTCCTCTGTTGAAATCGACCATATATAATTGTCCAGTAGGTTTACTATGTGTTTTCTCATACCAGTCTAAAAATTTGTGTAAAAGTTGTGAAGGAGAATATGTATGTGCGCAGAAAATAACCAGCTCTGTTCGTGATTGCGGATGACGCTCCAGTTTGCCATCACTGCCTGTTACTGTAAAACACATTGAAGAGTAATTTGCAGGGAAATCAGCAAGATCACACTTCAAATCAGTGATATTATTCCTATTGACCGCATCCATGAGTCCGACATATTCTTGCGGAGACAAATCGGTGTATGGATTAAATTCTTTTTCAACCCCTTTCATCTGTATCCTCACAGTTCGCATAAATGTGGACGCGGTCCAAAGATTCAGATAAGCCCTTCTGGACTTGCCGATAAGAGCATTCCTTCGGCAGCGACACCGCTCTTGCCAACGGCCACTACCACACCAGCATGAAACAGCGGCATCTCCTCTAGCGTCTTTCTCAGGTATTCACTGTGGCAATCGGCCTCCTGTTCTGAAAACAGGAAGGCAGCCCGTAATCGATAGTACGGCGGCCCGAACTTCTCGACGCCAGCCAGTTCCTCTTGAAACATACGGGTGTTTGTCCCCAATCTTGAACTTCCTCGCTCATCTTGACCGATCAAGATAAAGGTCGTACACGGATTCCCCGGTGTGATCAGAGTGGGGAAACTATTGTGCACCAGCGCCGCCCGCTGTTCCATATCCTTGCAGGGCGAACCGTGCTGTTCATAGTATCGGAGGGTAGCAGTGATATAACCGGACATATCAATCCGTTGCCCATCCCGCAAGACATCTTGCACCAACGGATTGATGGCTGCATACCGTTGCAAGGTCAGCTGCAAGGTGTGCTGTGAGCCGACCCACACCTCGTGACGAAAGATCGGCTCTTCACTACCTAACGCGGCCAGGATGGCTTTACCAGCAGGGAAGAGCGAGAGATACTCTCCAGGGTCCCGATTCCTTCCCAGGTACGTCTGGACGGTCAAGATGACGGCAGCCTGTAGCCCATCACTCTCCCCTGCCTGTACAAATCGGGCAAGCCCATCCTCAAAAGCGCTTCCAATGATCCAGCACATGTAGCGCGCCGTCTCCTCTAGGGAGCGGAGCCTGGCTGGAACTTGAGCTACCGGATCACTGCCATGAGCCATATGCAAGGACCTGGCTCTCTCGCACTCACTGTCCAGGACGCGAGAAGCCACAAGCTGGTTCTGAACCTGCTCTTGGGGATCAGTATAGTAAAACAAGTCAGATACCTCCTTCTCCAAATCTGTATTTATGCATAATGCTTGTCTCTCTCTGTTTCTCCATCGCTATAATCGAGAACGGACCATCTCTCATGTGATCCACTACCGCATCCCTCTGGCAACACAACAAAGGACACCTGATCTGGATAGGCGCGTTTCGCATATTCGCGCAGGACATCGAGAAACGAACTGAGCGGGAGCATAAGGCTCTCACATAGGGAAAGGGCGATAGCGACCTCTCGCTGTTCTCGTTCCCAATCAACTGGCCAGGGGATTTGGACCACTGCTGCAAGTCTTGTCGGATACTTTGGGGGCAGGAATGGTGACACCATCCCCGCCTGGAGCCCATATTCCTTTTCTGGGTCGCAGTGCGCGGGGTTGATTGAGTGGTGTGATGCCTCCCGCCGCGAGAGACCCAAAGCAGAGGCAATGGCACGAATGGAGCGGCGTCCTAGAGAAAAGTCTCCTATGCTAGTAACCTGTAGCAGCAGCGGCCCGAGCTGGAGTGTGATGGTCTTTTGTACTATGACGCCCGGTGGCAACACCGTTTGCGTTTCAGCAGCCGCCAGTGTGGGCTCGTGTATCAGCAGTCGCTGGTAGCAGGTCGGTACGTGCCTTGAGACAACCTGGTGCAGAAAAGCACGGTGTGAAGGGGTCATGCTCATCTCTCAGTTCTCCTCGGTGGCTCGATCACAGCCATCTCATACATCTGTTGGCGTCGAAGTTCCTCCGGGGGAGCGCCCAAACAGGCACCGGAATGCAAATGTGCAGCCATCTCACACAGTATAAAGTCGCGCCCAATTGCTGCGCTGACCGCTCGTGCTTGAGGCATCAGACTCTCAAACAGTTCGAGGGTAAGAGACTGCGCACCATCTTTGAGCGCCTCGTCGGGATTAGGATGAACCTCGATGAGTAGGCCGTCGGTTCCGGCGGCGATGGAAGCCAGCGACATTGGTATGACGAGGTCGCGACGACCCGTTCCCTGACTAGGGTCCGAAATGATGGGTAGGTGCGAGAGGCGTTTGATGAGTGGGATCGCACTGATATCCATCGTGTTGCGCGTGATCTTCTCGAAGGTGCGAATACCTCGCTCACAAAGAATGACGTCACGGTTGCCATGTGCGAGGATGTATTCGGCTGCCAGGAGCCACTCTTCGATAGTTGCCGACATACCACGTTTAAGGAGCACAGGTTTTTTCACACGTCCAACCTCGTCAAGCAGCATATAGTTTTGCATGTTACGCGTACCAATCTGGAGAATATCGGCGTATTCACAGACCATGGGAACATCAGTGGGGGTCATGACCTCGGTAATAATTGCCATGCCCAGCTCTGAACGCACCTTGGCGAGTAGCTTGAGTCCCTCTTCTCCCAGACCTCGGAAGCCGTAGGGAGAGGTTGATGGCTTGAAGGCGCCTCCTCGTAGGATGACTGCGCCCTGTTTTCTCACTACTTCCGCAGTTGTCATCAACTGTTTTTCGCTCTCGACAGTGCAGGGACCTGCCATCATGATAACGCCTTTGCTGCCTATACTCACATAGCCACCGGATACACACGAGACCGGAATCTCGACGACAGTATCTTTGGGATGGAACTCGCGGCTGGCGAGCTTGTACGGCTTGGAGACATGCAGAATACTGTCGACACCGGGCAGACCCTCTAATGTCCCCTCCAGCCCGGGCTGAATAGCTCCCAGGCCGCTCGGAGTATTGTAGGGACCAACAGCACCGAGCACGCCAATCACTGTACGTTCAACGCCATAAACAGGATGACCACTCAGGCCGTGGTTTTCGAGCACTGTTAAGATGTGCTTAATGTTTTCATCACTACAAGATGGTTTCATTACGACAATCATGAAAAGTTGCTCCTTTGGTTTGAAATGATAGAGAGCAAGTTGGTGAGAACTTTTGGGGCCTTCGGCAATTTCCTCGCAACTCCACTGGATGTTGGTGTTACCTTCGGTGATCTACTCGCAACTCCAGTTGTCCTTGATGGATAATCTCAGGGTCTCCTATATCCGTTCTTTGACGCGTATATAGGCGGCTCGTCCTCGCGTAGTTCTTTCATTCTTAGGCGGAGGGCTCTGACTATTAAAAGGCCCTGATCTTCCTCCTTTGCCTCCTGATCTTCCTCCTTTAGCGCTTCTGATGAAGGTTCAGTTTCCGTATTGAGTATTACCCCACGCAGATTGACCATCGCATACAATCCACCGGCAACAACAAGAATACCCGTTACTGTGAAGATTGTATCTATAGGACCGAATGTAATGCCGACCAGCGTTGCGTGAAAGCTCTGCAGCACGGTACTATACAGGTAGCCCGCGGCAGCAACAGAAAGCATTGTAACCAGGGTAAGGGCCGGGTTGAGCAATGCTGCGACACGCCCAACGAGTTCTCGCGGCGTTACATCTAACACCAGTGGTCCAGCTGCTACGTCGACCGCTGTGGTTACCAATCCAAGCAGGAAAAGCACCACCATTGCCGGGACAAGATTTGTCAATCGAGCATACACTAAGACAAGTACACCTGCTGCCAAAAGTGAAAGCCAAAATGTTCTCTTTAACCCAAGACGTTGGGCGAACGCACTGGCAAGGACTGCACCAACAACTGCCCCTGCTCCTAAGACGCTGCTCAAGAAACCAAAAAAACTTACAGGCGTATGCAGGTTGTGGGTAACAAAGAAAATGCCGAGTGCGTTGAGTGCACCTGCACCGGCCATAACTAAAGTAACTGAAATGAGAATTGTCATCAGGACACGATTGCCTGCATAGAAGCGTATTCCCTGGCCGAACTCACGGAGGAAGTTGCCTTGACTCTCTAGTTCTCCACTCACCACTGTCTGGGGGGGGCGTATAGCTAGAATGGCCAGGAACGAGACCACAAACGAGAGTGCATTCAATAGAAGTGCCCATTGCACTCCCGCTTTGAAGAAGAGAAGCGTAGCCAACGAGGGACCGATGATCGTGCCGAGACTTGCTATTAGCTGTGTCAGTCCGGTTGCACGCGCACGATGAGGCTCATCCACAATGTCACCAATAAGGGCAAAAATAGCTGGTCCGAAGAACTGGGTACAGGCACTTGTAAGGAAGACCGTACTATAGATAAGACCAAGCTGCCAGAATATGGGAAGTCGACTAGCGACTAAGAATGGCAAAGGCAAGATGCCGGCTGGCAGTAAGAGCAATAAAATGAGGATGGCCCGAAGGGCATCCATCCAAAGCATTGTCCGGCGCTTGTTCCAGCGGTCAACGAAGACCCCGGCGATGGGTCCGATAATGAACACAGGCAGAGAGGCAGACAGAAGAATACCACTCACCGCAAGCGGTGCCCATGACTGCCCTTGTGCAATCAGCGTCGCAATCCAGAGAATGAGGATCGTATCAAAGACGAAATCACCGACAATAGAGATGATTTGTCCGCTCCAGAGCAAGGCGAAATTGCGATTGATGAGCAAGTTAGGTCTCTTGGTAGAGATTTCAGGTCTCTCGGTAGAGGTTTCAGGTGTCGCTGAACTATTCTTCATAGTACTTCTCCATTGTGCTTAATGGACCGCCGCTTCCGCATCACTATACTGGTTGGTCAAGAGAGGCGTACCAGACATGGATGTCATTGCTCGACAACGCCAGATCTACTGGCGGAAAGCCCCATGAAGAATTAATACCTGACATAAGCATTGGTCCCGGTTAATCCATGCGTAAGCATCGTCAGGTCCTTGAATACCCCCTCCAGGAGAAGCTCTCGAGCACTATGCACGAAGAAATGGTTACCAGGAAGCCTTCGAAGCGTGAAAGAGCGGTAAGTTTGATCCTGCCACTTTTCAAGATCCTGATAGCTTACTTCTTTGTCCTGTAGGCCTCCGAAAGCGGAGATAGAGCAATTCAGTGGAGTCTCAGGAGAGTAGTTATACGTCTCACAGACTGCAAAATCAGCTCGCAAAAGAGGTAAGAGTAGTTCCATTAACTCCGCATTTTGCAGAACCTCTTTAGGTGTCCCGTGCAAACCATCCAGTTCCGCCTTAAACGCTGCATCAGCTAATTGGTGGATAGGCCGACGTCGAGGCGGTAACTCAGGAGCACGGTGACCGGAGACAAACAAGTGAAATGGGCCAGGCCTGTTTTGTCTGCGAAGCTCACGAGCCAGTTCGAAACTTATTAGCGCGCCCATACTATGACCGAAAAAAGCGAATGGCACGTCGAGATAAGGAGAAATGGCCTGTGCCAGTGCTTGAACGAGGGATGAAAGCCTGGTAAATGGTTGTTCTATCAGGCGACTTTCTCGACCAGGAAGCTGGACAGGACAGACCTCCACACCTGTTGGTACATCATTCGCCCAGGTACGAAATATCGATGCACCACCCCCCGCATATGGAAAGCAGAACAGGCGAACGTTGGCACGCGGATTCGGCTTGAGATAGTCGATCCATGAGCTAGAGGTAGGTTTCGTGATGATCATTATCCATCTTTCCCTTTCATTGATTTCATTCGATCTTGTGGTCTGATACGCAATTCTCTGGCGCAGCCACGACTCACCCGGATCACCGAGCCTTCGATCTCCTGCGTTTTGCCCAACTGAACGGTTCTTATCCTCAAATGTCCAGGGTGAAGCCGGTTGAGCCGCATCACGCGCCAGACTCGTTGCAGGCATCACCCCCTCTGCAAGGACCCTGTCCTACCCCTTGGATTCCTCGTAGGCGTAGCGCAGGTCCTCGGGGATTTCAAACCGTAACGTCGTCTGACAAAACTCCTGCCAATCAGGGGTCGCCTGATCCCACAGCATGTCCGGCTCGGGACTGACCGGGGTCTTGACGACCGTGAAATCATCCCAGAGGTAGACGACGTCCTCGTCAGCGAGATGGGCTTCATCTTCTTTGGCTCCCTCGCTCCAGCCGGGAAATTGTCTGAGATCTTTCAAGTGATACGCCTTACAATATGTTCGCATCATAGATCCTCCTCAAGTGCTGCTGATGAACAACAGCGAATACCATGAGCAGTAGGGTCTGCTCTTCCTTCTCAAGGCCTGCTGGCGGCAGCAGGACCCTGTAGCTCTCATGCTAGCCAGCTCGTTGCGCCATCTGTTTGCGCAGGCTGAGTGGTCGCATATCGGTCCAGACTTCCTTGATATAGGCCAGGCATTCGCCCTTGGGTCCCTCTTTGCCTACTTCCCGCCAGCCCAGAGGAGATGGGCGGTCAGCAAACCAGATCGAATATTGTTCCTCGTCGTTGACGACCACCTTATAAACCCTCTGGTCTTCTTCTTCATCTCGTGGCATGTGCGTAACTCCTTTCTTCACGATCAGCGCTCTTTCTTTTGAAGCTTGTCTTATTAAATGAAGAATACTGCGCACCACAGGATTTGTCATGCCCTGACAAGGGGATGTTTCTAAACGGTTTCTACCCTGCCGAGGGTAGTTCTCCATGTCCATGTTCCCACTGCGAAGGTACTGCTCGCATACTCTCCACAATATGTGCGAGCCAGGTCCATGACCTCATGGCTTTGCAGCATTTGCCATGTGCTCTCGAAGGAAAAGAATCCCCGGACTACGTCAAGGAGCGCCTGGACGATCCCGAGGCGGTACTGGCGATCGATGAAACCAGCGGATCTCGAAAGAAGGCCAGAAATCGGTGGGAGTTTCGGCGCAGTACACGGGAATGGCAGGCAAGACGGCCAATTGCCAGATCGGGGTGTTCCCGACCTATGCTGGCGCATTCGGAGAGGTGTTGGTGGACCGGGAACTGTACTTGCCCAAGGAATGGACGCAAGACGCGAAGCGACGCGCAGGCAGGCGTGCCCGAGCAGGTGACGTTCCAGACCAGGCAGCAGCTGGCAGAGTGCATGATCGAACGCTTCAGAGCATCGCAACTGCCAGTCAGCTGAGTGACACGAAGGGGTCTCCCTCAAAGACTGTCGATGCTGCCCACCTCACCTGTGAAAGGAGTGGTGGACAGCTGATGTGCTACTTCCTGATCAATGCCTATCCAGACAGGCAATATCAGACTGACTCTCTGATCCTATGTGTGAATCTCTTCCAGTGCCACAAGATGCCCTGTTCCATACAAGGTTTCTAGCTCAATATCGGCAACACAGCGCACCTTGACGTAGTCCAGGGTCAGTGTTCCTTCGATATGAGCAACCCCAGTCCCTTGCTCAAAATCGGCTTGACTAAGATCGGTGGCGTTTTTATCGATCCTTATGCCAAGTTCAGTGCCTCCCCGTGTCTCTGGAAATTTGATAAGGACATACTCCATGTCTTGAACGCGTTTCCGAAAATCTTCCAAAGAGGGTTGAGAACCACCCACAGTCACCGGGTGATCGCCCTCTGTGAGGCTTTGCACTAGTTTATTCATGAAACAAACTCCTTTCTTCACGATATTCAATGGATACGAATGGATCTCCCTCAAAGACTGTAGTTCCTGCCCACTTCACCTGTGAAAGGAGTGGTGGACAGCTGGTGTGCTAAGACTTTACCCCGTTCATCAAGACAGGACTGTAATGTTGAGGCCACTGTTTGCACGTACGGCTCACGGAACATCTCGTTATGGGTACCTGGAACAGTATGCACATCTACACGCGCCGTCGTCACTGCACTCCACCCATTGGTGCTGTCACGTGCTGGTTCTCGGCCGTCCTTCACAGCTTCAGCCACGCAGTCTTCTTCATGTTCAACACGGATGAGCGTAATGTGTTGATCAGAGCATGGCGGTTCATAGGCCCGCACTGCTTTGATGATAGCGGCCTGGAGGTGGATGAAGCGTCGGACGTAAGCCAGGTCGAGGCCATCTGGAAGTATCAGTTCTCGCTTGAGCGCGTCATAGGCCGCTCGCAGTTGTTCCTCCTCTGTCAGGCACGATATCTCTTGCTCGTCAACATTCAACAACGCCACGAGAGACTCTCTGAACGTTGAATCCTGTTTGTGCTCCTGCGTTGGCTGACCAGAAGGTACAAAGCGAAAGCTATCGAACAAGCAGAGCAAGGCAACCTCATGCCCCTGGTAACGCAATTGGCAGGCCATCTCATAGGCAATGGTGCCACCTGCCGACCATCCACCCAGCAGGTAGGGACCCTCTGGCTGCACCGCTTGCAGAGCGGCAATATAGTGAGCGGCGAGCTGTTCCACGGAAGCCATCGCTTGCTCCTCCTTCACCTCAGGAACCTGGAGGCCATAGACCGGATAGCTCATGCCCAGGTACCGGACAAGATCCAGATAGCAGAAGACCGAGCCCCCTGCCGGATGGACACAGAAGAACGGAGCACCCGCGCCATGCGGTTGCAGTGGAACGAGCGCCGATCCTCGCACATAGCCGATCTCCTGGCGCAAGATCTGTGCCAGCTCGCGTATCGTTGGATACTGGAACAACAGTCCGAGCGGTAGCTGTCGCTGGAATTCATTCTGGATCTGCGCATGCAGACGCAGAGTGGCGAGCGAGTGCCCGCCCAGGCTGAAAAAGTTGTCTGTGAGACTGATCGGCCCTCTTTCTAAGACACGCTCCCAGATGCGCAGCAGTTGCAATTCGATCTGATCACGTGGTTGTTCTCGCTCGTGAGGTTGCTGTTCACCCTCTTCAGGCCTGTGTGCCAGGAGTGCTTGTCGATCGACTTTGCCATTGGCCGACAAGGGCAGGGCGTCGAGCACCATGAGGTGGGAAGGAACCATGTACTCCGGTAAGCGCTCCCGCAGGTAGGCGCGCAGCGCCATCTGGTCCACGGCCTCCTGATCCTGGGCTGCTACGACATAGGCTACGACCTGCTTG
>MNIY01000096.1 GCA_001919995.1 Ktedonobacter sp. 13_1_20CM_4_53_11 | reverse complement strand
CACCATGCTGAAGTGGAAGTTCGGGAGTGCTTGGAAGGTTGTTACTTCCCACTCCCCATTCCAGTAGAACCCGGCCTTCCCGCTGCCGAAAAGAGCAACAGTAGATCCATAGTCGGTGGTGGGGAAGGCAACCTTGCTCTTCAGTGTCAGGTCGGCCATAATTGACAGAGCCTGTTCCGCCTTGGAATTGTCCAGCACTATTTCTTTCGCATCTGGAGACAGGATCTTCCCATCAAGCTGACCGTAAAGGGCATTGAAGAGACGCCACGCGCCAATAAACGTTAGGCCCCAGTTTCCCGTGGCCTGCTTCACCTGCTTGAGCGCGTCGATGAGCCCCGTCGTGCCCTGGATCGGCTTCAGATTTCCATCCGGCCCAAGCAGCCCTGCTTTTTTGCAGATATCGATGTTGTAGTACATAACAAACGGGTGGGTATCCAGTGGAATGGCATAGACCTTGCCTTGATACTGCGCCCGCTGCCAGACTTCAGGCAGAAACTTGTCCGGAGTGACGCCAACCTTAGCCAGCTGGTCCAGGTCAAAAGGCTCGAGGAAGCCCAGTTGAGCAAATGCGGGCATGCGGGTGATATGCGAGATCCCGATATCGGGAGGTCGCCCACCGGCAGAGGACATCGCCAACTTGGTGTAGTACGGTTCTCCCCAGGCCAACGTGACGGCCTTAAGATCAATGTTGGGGTGGCTGCGTACGAAGTCATTTTGCATCTGTATCATTCGTGCACCATCGCCTCCACCGAAGAGGTTCCAGTACGTCATGGGTACGGTACTGGTGGCTCCCGATGTGGGATACGCCGCACACGACGCAGCAGCCAGACCGCCAGCAGCTATGAGTGCAGTATTGCACAAAAACTTACGCCTACTGATACGTTGCTCAAGTGATGTTCTACACAGAATGTCCTCGCAATCCATTTCTTGCCTCCTGCGTTCTGAAACCCACCTGGTGCGCTGTCCCCAATCATCCAACTTGCATCCGCAATATTGTGACCGAGTGAGCCGGGAACGTGTACTCGAAACAGTCTAAACGCTCTCTATCTACATCCATGCGCGACTCCCGCACATCTACTGACTGAGGGTGCTCGAATGAGTTGACCACGCTCGGATCGCCACCATTCACCTCGTAGGCTACGATACCGCTCGTGGCGACCGCATCTACCAGTTCAATCGTGGTCGCGAGATCGCGTTCGCGATCGCGGTTCACCACTGCTACCATGAGTTCGTGTCCATGTGCATCGCAGGTCGCGGTCACGTCAAGCAGCTTGAACGGACCCAGGTCTGCCACGCGATAGGGCCTGGGCGCCGCCACATCCGTCACGCTATGAGGCACTGAAGCGACCTCCTCATCCTCTCTCAAGTCATAGGTGTCCGAGTCGACGGAGATGTCCAGCGCGACCTCCTGTAGATGTTCGGCATACAGCCTCAGAGGGTGGTAAATGCTTTGCAGGAACAAACCTTCACGGTTCGTGAATATAGGGGCGATGACGTTCACCAGCTGGGCCAGGTTGGCTATCCGCACCGTCTGGCCGTGGCGGATGAAGATGTTGAGAAATGTGGCAATCGCCAGCGCGTCTGCCAGCGTATAACGCTCCTCCAGACCTGACTCAGTACCCCGCTCCCGGAACCAGACATTCCACTCATCGTAGGCCACGTATATTGGGTGATCAATACCCTTCCGGTACCGCACGCTGTCGATCATCGCCTGGCAGATGTTCAGGGCACGCTCGGCTTGATGCGGCATGAAGACGTTTCTGTAGTAGTCGTTGCTTCCCGTGTAGATGTGGAGACTGTGGTAGTCGACAAACGGGGACAGTTCCTCGAGAACTATCCGGTCCCACTCGCTCCAGCCGTTCTCGCCACAGCCTACCAGCTGTATACTCGGATCCGTCCATTTCATTACCTTGGCGAACTCAATCGCCTTTTTGGCGTAATCCTCTGCGCTCAGGGCCCCGATCTGCCACCTCCCGTACATCTCGTTGCCGAGTCCCCAGTATTTCACCTTGTAGGGCTCCTCGTGACCATAGCGGCGGCGCAGGTTTGCCCAATAGGTGTCCCCTGTGCCGTTGCAGTACTCAACCCACGCCTGAGCCTCATCCATTGTGCCGGTTCCCATATTGACGCAGATATACGGCTCTGTGCCGAGGGACCGACAGTACTCGATGAATTCGTCGGTTCCGAATCGGTTGGACTCCTCTGTGTGCCAGGCAAGGTCCATGCGACGGGGACGCTGTTCCACAGGCCCCACACCATCCGTCCAGTGATAGCCACTCACAAAATTACCACCCGGCCAGCGTAATACCGGTATCCGCAACGTCCGCGCTGCATCCAAGACATCACTTCGGAACCCATGCGAATCGCTCAGGCTTGAGCCCTCCTCGAACACACCGCCATAGATGCAGCGCCCGAGGTGCTCGATGAACCCGCCGAAGATCCGGCGATCAACGCTACCTATCCTGCGCTCAGGGTCAATCTTGATCTTAGCCAATAGTAAGTCCCTCTACATGCTGGATAAATCCGCACTCTCCTCAATAGACGACGATTTGAGACCTGGGAAGGGGTTCCTCAAGCCGTGGCTCATGCTATGGCCGATTGGAATGCGCCTCGTCATCCTTTGGTTTGGGGTGACGTCGTCACAAACCATGGATCGCACTACGTACTAACGTGCCTTGAAACTGATGAATACACTATTAAGAGCAATCTCAAGAGTATATATAGTAGAGTCTGTAAGGAAAGATGGATTAGCTCATAAGCATAATATTACAGTACTATTTACAACGTTGTAATATTGTAACATAGATATTTCGCATCTGTCAATGTAATAGTTGTGTTTATAGTGGATTTCTAAGCAAATTCTAAGAAAATCATTCGACTTTATCTCTACACTTTTTGGAATCACGATGTGAGGAGGCCAGTCTGTGAGTACCTAATCTCCTTGAGGAAAGAGTGCATTGACAAATAACTTTTCAAAGTAGTATTCTCTTTATCAAAAGTTTAAGTGATTTTCCGGCAAAAAGTGCCAGGATCGCTCCAGGTTTGAATTACTTGCGACCCCCGAAGAAGGACAGAAACACACGTGACTGCAACACTGAAAGATGTAGCTCAGAGGGCTGGTGTCTCAATCAAGACGGTCTCCAATGTCGTTCATGACTATGTTCATGTGACGGAAGAAGTGCGTAAACGAGTACACACGGCTTTGGAGGAATTGAATTATCAACCAAATCTGCCAGCGCGCTACCTGCGCAGTGGGCATGTGGGTGTGCTTGCTTTTGCCATCCCTGATCTGAGCAATCCTTACTTTTCTGACCTTGGCAATGCAATAATTGCCGCTGCATCCGCTCGGTCATATACTGTATTGAAGACTCCTCTTGTACTCCTGGGTGACCCCCTCCTGGATATCGATGTTCCTTACGATCACCTGGCCAACAGCAATGTGGCCGCCGCACGTCTTGCTACGAACCATCTCCTGCATTTGGGACGGCGTCGCATCGCCGCCATTGGCACCCTGGAGGCTCTATCGATAGCGAGTGGGGCAGGTAGCCTCCGTCGTCTACACGGCTATACTCAAGCATTAGCTGAGGCTGGTCTGCCCCTGGATGCACAGTTCATCATTCAGGTTGAATCCTACAGTCGACTTAATGGGGCAAGAGCGATGCAGCAGTTGTTAGCCCTGGATCACCCTCCCGATGCTGTCTTCTGTTTCAACGATCTCTTAGCGCTCGGTGCGATGCGCGCACTTCACGAGGCCGGACGCCGAATTCCTGATGACGTGGCCGTGATCGGTTTCGACGATATTGAAGAGGCTCGCTTTGCGATTCCCTCGTTGACCACCATTGCGCCAGACAAGGAGATGATCGGCGAACTGGCTGTATCATTCCTCCTTGGGCGCATTGATGGTACGCGTACTAGCCAACCCGACCGGGTTGAGGTGCCCTTCCGCCTCATTGTTCGCGAGCGCACTGGAGGTTTGACTAGAATTGAAGAGGAGATAAATTAAATTTCTTAGAATTTACTTAGAAATCCACTATAAGCACAACTATTATATTGACAAATGCGAGATTTCGATGCTATACTCCTTACAACGTTGTAAATAGTACTGTTAATATTATGCTTATCCGCTAATCCATCTTTCCTTACAGGCTCTACTATATGTACTTTTAAGATCGTCCTTAATTGGAAGGCCAGAACGTTGTCCTAGCTCTTTTTCCTTGCCTATACCTGATACACGTATCTTCTGACGATCCCTTAGAATTCTCTCCCTGATTATGGAGATATTAAGGAGGGACTTGAAATGCACTACGCCACGTCTCGGTCAGGCCTCGCTTGTGGCTAGTGAAAGGAGGAAGGCGTTCATGAACACGTCGCCTCGGGCAACCTCGAAATATGCAGTCGGCATCGATTTCGGCACGGAGTCCGGTCGCGCGGTGCTGGTGGATGTCACCACAGGACGCGAGCTGGCCAGCAGCGTGCATCTGTACGCGAATGGCGTCATCGACAAGACCCTGCCCGGCACCACGATTGCCCTGGAGCCTGATTGGGCGCTGCAAGACCCCAATGATTATCTGGAAGTGTTCAAGACGACTATTCCGGCGGTACTGGCCGACAGCGGCGTGAAGCCGGATGACGTGATTGGCATCGGCATTGACTTCACAGCTTGTACCATGCTCCCAACGTTGGCGGACGGCACGCCGCTCTGTTTTTTGCCCGAATGGCGGAACAAACCGCACGCCTGGGTCAAATTGTGGAAGCACCACGCCGCGCAGCCTGAAGCCAACAAGCTGAATCAGATCGCCCGCGAGCTGGGATACACCTTCCTGGACCGCTACGGTGGCAAGATCAGTTCTGAATGGTTCTTTCCAAAGGCGTGGCAGATCCTGAACGAGGCACCAGCGGTCTATGCCGCCGCAGATCGGCTGATTGAGGCGGCAGACTGGGTCGTGTGGCAGCTCACAGGCGTGGAGAAGCGCAACGAGTGCACGGCGGGCTACAAGGCCATCTGGTCGAAGCACGACGGCTTCCCCCCCAACGAGTTTTTCAAAGCGCTAGATCCGCGCATGGAGCGCATCGTCGACGAGAAGATGTCTCGCACGCTCTACCCGCTGGGATCGAAGGCTGGTGGTCTAACCGAGGAGGCAGCGCGCTGGACAGGGTTGAACCAGGGCACACCCGTGGCTGTGGCCAATGTGGATGCCCACGTCACCGTTCCAGCAGCCACAGTCCTCGAACCGGGGCAGATGGTGATCATCATGGGTACCTCCAACTGCCATATGGCGCTGGGCAAGGAGGAGCGCGAGGTCCCGGGCATCTGCGGCGTGGTCCAGGACGGCATCATTCCCGGCTTCTCGGGGTATGAAGCCGGACAATCGTGCGTGGGCGACAGCTTCGCGTGGTTTGTGGAGCAGTGTGTGCCTGCTACCTATACACTTCAGGCCGAAGCCCGCGGCCTGAACATCCACCAGTTCCTGGAGGAAAAGGCGGCACTCTTAAAGCCGGGTGAGAGCGGTCTGCTGGCTCTCGACTGGTGGAATGGCAACCGCTCTATCCTGGTGGATATCGACCTGACCGGCTTGCTGTTGGGCCTGACGCTGGCCACCAGGCCAGAGGAAATCTACCGAGCCTTGATCGAGTCCACCGCCTATGGGACGCGCATCATCATCGATGACTTCGAGGCCAACGGCATACCGGTCAAGGAGATCGTGGCCGCGGGCGGGCTGCCGGAGCGCAACAAGTTGCTGATGCAGATTTACGCCGACGTCACCGGCCGGCCCATCCGTCAGACGGGGACAAGCCAGGGGGGCGCGGTTGGCTCGGCCATGCACGCCACCGTGGCGGCTGGCAAGGAGGCCGGCGGCTACGATTCCATCTTCGAAGCCTCCAGGCACATGGCCCGACTGCGCGAGGAGGCGTTCAACCCGATTCCCCATAACCAGGAAGCATACGACCGGTTGTATCGAGAGTACGTCACCCTGTACGACTACTTCGGGCGCGGTGCTAATGACGTGATGAAGCGCCTTAAGCGTATTAGAGAAGAGATCCTGGCGGATCCGCATTGAGGAGAAACAACATGCTCGACCAGCTCAAAGAACAGGTCTGGAAACTGCACCTGGAATTGCCTAAGAACGGTCTGGTGGTCTGGACGGGTGGCAATGTCAGTGCCAGGGATCCAGAGAGTGGGTTGGTGGTGATCAAGCCCAGCGGCGTGCTCTACGACGAGCTGCGACCAGAGGATCACGTAGTGGTGAACCTGGAAGGCGATATCGTTGAGGGAGAACTCAAGCCCTCTTCAGACACAGCCAGCCACCTCTACGTCTACCGGCATCGTCCCGATGTCAATGGCGTGGTCCACACCCACTCCTCTTACGCTACCGCCTTTGCCGCCCTCGGCCGCTCGATACCCGTCTACCTCACGGCTATTGCTGACGAATTTGGCGGTCCGATTCCCTGTGCGGGTTTCGCCTTGATCGGCGGTGAGGAAATCGGCAGGCAGGTGGTCGAGCACATCGGCACATCTCAGGCGGTACTCTTGAAGAATCACGGCGTCTTCACCGTCGGCCCCACAGCCCGGGCGGCTGTCAAGGCGGCGGTGATGGTGGAAGACGTGGCACGTGCGGTGTGGCTTGCTCTGCAACTTGGCCAGCCTGACGAAATCGCCCCGGAAGACGTGGCCAAGCTGCACCACCGCTACATGCATGTATACGGCCAGAGATAGCTGATCGCTACAACACCAACGTGAGAAAGAGAAATCTATGATGATCGACCTCAAACAGTTCGACGTCTGGTTCGTCACCGGAAGTCAACATCTGTACGGCCCCGAGACTATTGAGAAAGTAGCCGAACATTCCAAAGAGATCGCGCAGGCGCTTTCCCACTCAGATAAAATCCCGGTCAACCTCGTCTTTAAGCCGGTCCTGACAACTCCTGAAGCGATTCGCGAGTTGTGCCTGGAAGCCAACTCTGCC
Source organism: Ktedonobacter sp. 13_1_20CM_4_53_11 (assembly GCA_001919995.1). The sequence goes on along the minus strand of MNIY01000096.1, from coordinate 1,044 downwards.
AGAAACTGCGTTGGCCTGATCACCTGGATGCATACCTTCTCCCCGGCCAAAATGTGGATCGGCGGATTAACGGCTCTGCAGAAGCCGTTCGCGCACCTGCACACGCAATACAATCGCGACATACCGTGGTCGGAAATCGACATGGACTTCATGAATCTGAACCAGTCCGCCCACGGAGACCGCGAATTCGGGTTCATCGGCAGCCGGATGCGCCTGAACCGAAAGGTTATCGTAGGGCACTGGCAAGATGAAGATGTCCAGGCCAGCCTGGGAACGTGGACGCGCGCTGCCTGTGCCTGGTACGATGCTCAAGGGGCGAAGATCGCCCGCTTCGGCGACAATATGCGCGAAGTGGCTGTCACGGAAGGGGATAAGGTGGAAGCCCAGATCCGGTTGGGATATGATGTCTCCGGCTACGGCGTAGGCGATCTCGTCCAATACGTGAACCAGGTGCCGGATAGCGAGATAGATCAGCTGGTGAAGGAATACAACGAACTATATGACGTGGCGCCATCTCTGCGCCGCGATGGCAGTCAGTACCAGTCCCTGCGTGATGGCGCCCGCATTGAGGCCGGGTTGAGGCATTTTCTCGAAGAGGGCAATTTCAAAGGCTTCACCACCACCTTCGAGGATCTGCACGGCCTCGCACAACTCCCTGGTCTCTCGGTCCAGCGATTGATGGCGGATAACTATGGCTTTGGCGGAGAGGGAGACTGGAAGACTGCTGCACTGGTGCGCGCGATGAAGGTGATGGGAGCCGATCTGGATGGTGGGATGTCCTTCATGGAAGACTACACCTATCATCTGAGCCAGAACGACATGATGGGGCTTGGGGCCCACATGCTGGAGGTGTGTCCCACCATCACCGAGCAGAAGCCATCGCTCGAAATTCACCCGCTCTCCATTGGAGGCAAGGCGGACCCAGTGCGGCTGGTGTTTGATGCCAGGCCTGGGCCGGCCGTCAATGCTGCGGTTATGGATATGGGTAATCGCTTCCGCATGCTCGTCAATGCAGTAGAGGTGGTACCTACGCATGAGCCCTTG
>MNIY01000121.1 GCA_001919995.1 Ktedonobacter sp. 13_1_20CM_4_53_11 | reverse complement strand
TATTCGCTCATAATTTCTTCCTTTTGCTCCTGGGCTTAAAGCAATTCGCGCAATTCATCCACGGTAAGTCCAGCCTGCTCCAGAATAGACTCCAGCGTTTTCGGCTTCAGTATAACAGTTGCATGTTTAGGTACCGTAACATGTCCTGGTTTATGGGGATGCTTTAGCATGACATGGCTCCCACTTTGCCGTATTTGCTCCCATCCGTCACGTCTCAAAGCTCGAAGTAGCTGAGTCGCATTTATACGAGGTGACTTTGGACTCATCACTACCAACCTTTTTGTGACAGTATATCATAATGTCAGCCATATTTCCTAATAAATCCGATATGCAAGTTTTCTACCAAAAAATGTTGCTTGCTGTTTGTCGCACTTGTCGCACTTGTAACACATGTAGCATGGGTGTTCTTTTCTCAGAAAAAGGGGTGACAGGGTTCCTCAAAAGAAAATCGTTCGCAGATCCTACTGAGTTCTGCCATGGGGTACATATTACACCTTCAATAGCACTTTCGCGCCATGACATGTAACAGTTTTCTTTGCTATAGTAATTACGCGAGAGGAGAACACCTCTATTCCAGGAAAGGAGCGCAAAATGAGTCATCCGCCCGCGTTCACAGTCCGCGCTGACGATCTGCTTCGTCACCTGCAAGATTTGCGATCCGGCACCTATGAGGGAGCAATGAGTCGCGGTGCAAAAGAGGTGGTGTACCGTCAAGGAATCGAACTGCTCAGACCGGTTGCCGTGGCGATTTTGGAGGAGGCCAATACCCTGTTCTTAAACGGCACCGGCGATGTGCAGGTAATCGGCCCGGAAGAAGAGGGCACCGGCGATCTGGTGACCCGCTTTGAGTTAAGCTGGCCAGAACAGCGAGCAGCACGAATCATGCGGGGGCCACATGGACCACTCCAGCCGGTGCGTATTATCGTCAACTACTCCCAGGGCTTTCTGCATCCTCACCTATCTGGAAGTATTGCTGGCTTCTGGCCGTTTCAAGTCACGAGTGCGGCCGATGCTGAGCGTCAGAAAAGTATCCTTGCTGCCATTGTCGAGTTAGAACTGCACCAGCGGATCTTTGAAACCAATTGGCGTATTCTCCCCGTCTCCCAACAATTGGAATGAGAGCGTTTTTGCTTAGCTGAAGGCTCCCTTCAACGTGTGGTGTGAATTCGACAGGTTCAGCAAGCATCTCACCTTGCTATGGCTGATCGCCCCAGGTGTATTGTTGATGGCGTGGGCTGTCGAACTCGAGGCAGTGCCCATATCGAGCGCCAGTGCGCGTCATGAAAACGTCACGTGCATCGTCATAAACGAGAAGTGATGGGCATCACACATGATCCATCCTACTGCGGTCCTTCGAGAGCAAAGAGCCGGCATCCCGTCACCACATGCCAGGCAAAGGCTACGACCAGCAACATTCTTTCATTGAGACCTCCTAACTGCGCTCCATACTGAGGAAGGGCGTAAGGTAAGAGGAGGAGCAACAACGTGACGAGACTGGTGAATATCGAGTACCACCCATAGCGGCGCCACGCGCGATCCTTTCGAAGATGTAGCCCGATCATGAAGAGCGCGATGATGAGCGAGACGAACCCGATGAGGAAGCCAAGACTATGCAGTATATCTCGAAAGGCGGAATTTGGGTCTGCGGGATTGTACTCGGCGAAGAAGCCATCGTTCACTGCTCCTGCTCCAGTGAGCAAGAGAAGCAAAGTACTGGCAATCAACTTCCTCCCGCCGATCAACTTGAGCATCGCTTGATAGAAGCCGATGGCGAAGAGCATGAACAGAAGGCCAAAGACCACGAGATCCGTGTTCAGAATCCATGCGTTCTCTCCAATGCCCAGATCGCTCACCACTTGATGGATGGGCGAGTAGCCTGGACGAAGGAAGCCATCAATGGTGAATCCGAACACAAAAAGAAGAGAACCGATTACCCCGGCAAGTGTAAATGGTCGTATATAGTGGACCCCTTTAAGAGTCACGCGATCGTTTTGTATTTGCATTTGTGCCATCAATTCGAAGCCTTTCATTGCTTTTTTATGAAGATGAGATGCGAGTAGCAATGGAACCGAACATGGGAAGAAGCTCTTCAATGGGGATGGAGAGGAGGCGCAAAGTATCTTCTTTCAAGCAGACACAAGGGATGTGTTGGAGAAAAAGGAGTTCCATGCGACTGATTACGCTTCAGGCTGTTTACAGCGCTTCCACGCCACCTATTTCTCCCCTATAGAGGGCTAGAAACCGCTCACGCGCCCGCTGTAACCGCATCTTCGCCGCCGACACACTGATGTGTAGCGCCTCTGCAATCTCTGGACACGAAAGACCCTCGTGCTCGTAGAGCCACAAGCAGGCGCTGGACTTGGGCGACATGCGCCCAAACACCCGTTCGATGATTTGACGGTCAGCCACACGCTCCTCGAAGCGCGCTCCATCGAAACCGCTCTGCTTGTGCGTCGGGTGAGCCGTCGTCATCCACCCGTTCCTCTCATCCTCTTCATCGCGTATATGAACGTTCACGGTGGTGGTTCCCATTGAAGGAGAGAATACGTTTTCGCCTACCCCACTCTTCTCGTCGAATAGCGAAAGGGGAAGGCTGACGGTGTAGTGCTGCTTGCGCAATGCATCGGTGATCGTGTTGGCAGCAATACGGTAGAGCCAGGCAGGCAGTGCCCTTTGGGGAATAACCGTGCCTCCCAGCAGAGCTTTGTAGGCCTTCACAAAAACGTCTTGTGCCAGGTCGAAGGCTTGTTCACGATTGCCAACGGCATGAGTGATGAAACGCGTTATCGGTCCCTGAAAGCGAAGGAAAACCGCTTCAAAGTCCGCTACCTGTATCATCGCCGCATCTGCGGAGTCGGAGGGGGCAGAAGCGGGTCGGGCAGGAACGCTTGTCGTCAAAGTAGCCATAGTTTTCTTCTCCTTATATATATAGCCGGAGGCTAACGAGTTCGTATTCGGTCAAATTTGCTTTCTGCGAACGTTTGAGTTCGTTTGGAGCTTGCACCTTTGCGCTTTGTATAAAGATGTTGCGCCCCACTCGTCCTCTCTGGGATCAGTATAAGGAGAAAGGGTCATGAAAGCGTCATGAACACCGTCATGGACGTGAAAGGCGTATGAGGAAGTTGGCGAGCCTGCCCAAGTACATACAGACAGCTTTGGGTGAGGTGGCTATTCCAGGATAGGAAGAACGGAAGGAGACCTATACGGTTTTACGCCTGGCTTGCCTGGAAAATGCTCTTTGGTCTCAAGGCGGTGAGGATATATCCCTCGGCATGGATCGAGCGAATATCAATGCCAAATGTACGTAGCTTTGCCCTGCAACGCGAAAGGATATTTCTGATGGGCTTCATCGAGCGGTCCAGCGTTTTATGTTCGACCGCCCGATGCACGGTTGTTCGTGCGTGACTGAGGATCTCATCAGTGATAGCAGCGCGCAACACCTCATAGGGACAATAGTGGGGATAGGACTCCAGCAGAGCCACCAGCACATACATCTCGAGTTCCGTCAGCACTTCTTGTGCTACTAGTCCATACACTTCTGCTTTTAGTTGGGTAAGAACGAAGGTGGACAAGCTATACGGATGGGTATTCAACACCAACACGTGCCCTTCTGGTAACACCTGCGGTAAGGAAAAGAAGCGGAATTGTTGCGTTGTCTCATATCGACTAAACTGGCTTGAGGAGAGCATTGTCATCACTCTTTCCTCTTTCTATGCGTCTTGTGGAGCTACCTCTTGTACGGTATAGATAGTCCATGGTCCATTGCATCGTCATCGGTCTTCGTTCGGTCATGCTCGCTTCATGGGCAGGCGACCCTCCAAGTGCACCTCGGCGGGAGGATCTGTTTGCCCTTGCGCTATGAGGCTGGCGCGCAACAGCCGTCGTGCACGGTAAGAGTAGGATCTCGCTGTGCTCTCTGGCATCTTAAGCCGCCGTCCGATCTCGGAGAAGCTCAGCTGGTCCCTATAGTGCATGAGGACTACCGGGCGCAAGCCGGGGGGTAACCCTTCAATCGCCTTGCGCAGCGCGCGCTGAACTTCGCGGTACTCCAGCATTTCCTCTGGAGAAGGACTGGGATCTACGAGGGATGCCAGTGGGAACAGTTCTTCCTCAGCCTCCTCGGATTCCCACCCCAGGTCAGAAAAGCAGACCATGCTCCTCCTGCGGAGTGCATCGATGCAGCAGTTGTGGGCAACGCGGAAGAGCCACGGACCCAGCCGCTCTCCTGCTGTGCACAGAGTTGGGAGGGAAACAAAGAGTTTAAGCAAGACCTGCTGGAACACATCAGAGGCCTGATCGTCGTCCCTGACGCGGCGACGAATGAAATGCAAGACCCGCAGGTGGTACCGGCGCACCAGGGTCTCAAAAGCGCCCTCGTCGCCTGCAAGTGTTTGTCGCACTAAGACATGATCAGCCACCGCTGGCGGATTGATGGCGAGACGAACTCTTTGCTGCATGCAGCGCCTCTCTTTTCTGATCGACATTCATGTGTTCCTAAGTGGTTTTACCTTCGTGTGCCGTGAATGCATCATTGCCTTGAACATGCTCTGGAAGGGCGTGTTCGTGGAGCTGGGGCCCTGGGGCAGCGCGATAACCGGTGACCATCTGTCTCTCCTCCAGAATCTGCTCTATCCCAGGTGTTGTCACACGCAACGCTGGAGGGAGGAGGTTGCTACGCTCTAACAGCATGACATTGCCTGCTCTCCCGATGATTGAGTAGCTGCCAGAGGTGAGCATCATCCAATACATCTCTTCGTCCGCTGGCTGACTTGTAGGTGCGGCATCGGCCAGATCAATGGCTACATAGTCCGCCGTGTACGACTGCGGGTCGGGCATCAGGTAGAGCATATAGCGATCACTCAGATGCGGATTGAGCGTATCCGTTGCCGCGACGGAGGCCCTGGGGGGCACGTTGGCCAGTAAGGCATTGATCTGCGCCTGTTTCGGTGTAGGATGACCTCCCGTTTCCCAGAAAGCCAGCACGAGTGGGCCTGTTGCGGCGATATTCCAGGCAGCGGACGCGATCAACCATACTATGACCAGCGGAGCGATCCACTGCGAACGAATCGGGAGTCGTCCCAGGGCTGCCTCCCAGCGGACGCTGACGGACCAGAGCACACGCCTGGCGCGACTGGATGGCGTGATGCGGCGCGCATCGTCCTGAGATACCACTGCTGTACGACCGCCAGATTCGGTGCGCCTCCTGGCATGGCAGAACGCCGCCGTACCGGAGATGGCAGCCGCCATCAGGTAGGGCAGAATCACGGCATTATACTGGTAGAAGCCGCTATACTGCTCCTTATGGGTACTGAGGACGTTGATGACGACGTCGGGCAAGGCGGAGAGCCAAACGGCAGGCGCGAATAGGCCCAACCCCCCACCTGTCCTAAGCAGCACCGCCAGATAGTCTCGCCTGGCCGGGTTCTGGAGCGGAGAGAAGAGCAGCCACGGGTGCGTGAGGACATTGGGCAGCGCCGTGCCCGGGGAACTACCCAGCCAGGCATAGCGAGGCCAGAAGAGGCTCCCTCCTGTAGCATGGTCGTTGAAGTGTGGCAATATGACCAGAAAGCAAAGTGCAACCCACGTCAGTGACAGCAAGGACACAGCAGCGCCCAGGCGGGGATGCCGCTGCCGGAAGGCGATGAAGAGGCCAAGCGGGATCAGCGAAAGCGCGACCTCTTCTTTACAGAGGGCAGCGAGCACGGCCGCGACAACAAACCAACGGTAGCGCTGCGCATCAAGCGCCCAGAGGGCCAGCAGCAGCAGCGGGGTGGCCAGGGCCACGGCATGAAAATCATAGAGGGCTTCGCCCAGGATTTCAGGCGTGGCGAGGTAGGCCCCCACGAAGGCGGCAGCCACGAGCGGGTGTTCTGGAAGGCGACGCAGCGCAAGCCTCAGCAGAGGAATGCCTCCGAGTGCCAGCGCCATCGTTTGCAACAGCAACAACGTCTCAGGACCGCTATGGAGCAGGTACAGCGGAGCGATCAGGAGCAGGATCGGCTCGACATGCACACCTAAACGCGTCGGAGGCCCAAACCAATCGAGAGAACGGTTGGTGAAGCGAAAGGGATGACCATGCAGGGTATTCCAGACGGCCTGATCGAAGTTGCCCAGGTCGTAGGCGAAGGCATGGTAGGACTGGTAGCGGACAAGGACATGCTGACCAACAAGCGCAATATCCACGACGATGAGCACAAGCGCGACCAGCCACGCGAGAGCTCGCTGACCACGTCCTGAACGCAGAATGTGCCACATATTCCATAAGAGATTGCCAGGGGATATCCTGCTTTCTTCCCTTTGGACCGATTGCACTTCACGATCAGCGATCACCAGAAACGTACGGATGTTGGTATTAAGCGCCATGATGGAGATCTTCCTTCCTTACTCTTGCCAGGATTGCTTCGGCTCACTGCGTTGCAGGTCCGGCATCTCCACTGTCGCTGGCTTGGCAAGCAGGTGAATCCCCACCGCAGCAGTAGACCTCCTGGCCTGGGTGACCTGGACAACGATTGCGCTGATATTATCTGCGCCACCACCCTCCAGGGCCGCGTCGATGAGTGACTGACCCATCCGTGACGGATTAGTTCCCTGCCGCAAGATCTGCTGAATGACTGGGTCACGGACCATCTCCCACAAGCCATCAGAACAAAGCAACAAGGTATCTTTCGGCTGGAGTTGCTCTGTAAACACATCGACTTGTATCATCGGTTTGATACCCAGACTGCGATAAATCTGGTTCCGCTGGGGATGAATATAGATGTCTTCGGCCTGGATGATGCCGTTTTCCACCAGATACGCCACCAACGAATGGTCCTTTGTGACCTTGCGCAGTCCTTCGGATTCTCGATACAGGTAGGTGCGGCTATCACCAACGTTCGCCACAATGGCGGTACGGTCTACCACCAGAGCAGCGGTGATGGTTGTTCCCATTTCCATGAACTGCTCCTTGTTCCGTTGATGGATAGCCTGATTGGCAGCTTGCACTCCATCAATCAGCAGTTGCCTGAAATCGGCCTCGTGCAACTCGCTCCTCCCGCATACCGTTGGCAATATCCGATCAACCATCGTTTGAATTCCCAGGCGGCTTGCCTCTTGACCGTGAACGTGCCCACCCATACCATCTGCCGCGATAAACAACCCAAAAGGTTGTGGCTGTGAGCTATGAGATCGCATACCTTGTGCCGCAAAGAGACTGTCCTCGTTCGGTTTGTATTGACGTATGATGCCAGGGTGCGAGAAGGCTCCTACCGCCAGGCTCAGCGGGCGGCCTATGGGCGGCTGCCCTTCATCAGAAGACCCTGCCTGGGCTGCATCCGCCTGCCCACTTCCCGGCTGGCCCAGGGACATCTGTCCCGTTGGTTCGTCGTTCATTGAATACGCCGGTGAAGGGAGCGTAGGAGGGAGTATCCGCTGTGGCGCCGATACTGACGAGGTAGCAGGCTGTGTCGAGGATGTTGCAGGGGAAGACGAAGGAGGCATCTTCAAGTGCTTATATCCTCCCAACGCTGAGGCTACCAGTAACGTACCACAGTATGTACAGAAAGTAGCCCCGGCTGGCACGACTTGATCACACTGCGGACAGCGCAGAGTAGAAAGAGACTGACCATGGGGAGGCGCAGCCTTCGGCACCACCGGTGCAACGAGTGATCCAGATGGGGTTGGCTCCGACGGGAGCTGCTGGTGTTCCATCGGAGCAGCTCCACGTTGCGATTCTACTTGTATAACCTCGTAGCGAACACGTTCCTGGATTTGCGCGCGTGGAGGTTCAGCTGGCGGTCGCTCGAAATTCAGTCCTACCAGCAGGCACACTTCTCTCCACATCTTTGTTAAGAAGCTAGACATACTCATTGGTTCTTTTCCCTTCCTGGGGGTTGATACACGCTTTCCCGCCTAGGGCACCACGGTGAAGGTGGTGGTGGTCACCGCTCCACTCTGCTGACCCACGAAGATCAGTGTATTCTCACCAGTGAGGTTCACTACCTCCCAGGCCGCCGGCATCACGAACCGGCCGTTCGTATCAGCCTGCACGCGTACCACAGGCTCTCCTTTTCGCTGATTGAGGTAGACCAGCACTTCTTCGTTGGGAACAAAGTCGTTCCCGGTGAACCCCAGGCGTGTATGGGAGGAAGGTGCGTAGCTGTCCAGCGTCACCCAGGGATGGAAGGTCTGAACGGTCAAGCCGACTGTTGTGGGGGTCTGGCTCTGACGCCCTACGATGAAGAGGGTATAGTTACCCCCTGGCATCAATGGCACCGTGAAGCGCCCCGCGACGTTGCCCCCGGCGTTCGCGTTCACCGTGGCCAATAACTGAGCCAAGGCTTGACCTGTCGTGCCAAGGCGCACCTCCACCACCTCGTTCGGCAAGAAACCAGAGCCCGCGAAGCCGATGTCATGCCTGGGCTTGACCGTGTAGGCGTCCAACTGCACCGTGGGGGGGATCAACGCCACCTGGAAGGAGGCTTGCGCCGTGCGCTGACTGCTCTGCCCTTGCACCAGTAGCACATGGGCGCCGGGGGGTAGATCCGCCGGGATCGCCTCCGTGGCTGTGCTGAACTGGCCGGCGTTGTCTGCATTCAGGGGTGCAAGCTGTGCCTGCGCATGCCCCGCTTGATCCTGGATGGTCACCTCCAGCGCTTCCCCTGGCAGGAAGCCCGAGCCTGCGAAGCGCAGCGGTACATTGGACGTCAGGTTCGTTCCCTGGAGTTGCAGGGAAGCGCTCAGGGTGCGTGCCGCGACATGTGTGGCGGCGGGAGAGGGCCTCTTATGGTGACTGGTCACGCTTTGGCTCAGGGATGCAGGTTGCCCCGATACTCCTGCCAGCAGGGACGAGAGCCCTTTGGGAACCAGAGCAAGGATGCCCAGGAAGAGCAGCAGCGACACCAGCCCCATGACCGTGGTCATCACGCTTCGTCTCGCAAGCCGGCTCGCTGGCCGTCCCTGTCTGTGGGGTCGCGCTGACCCCTGGCTCAGGCGCAGGGCCCACACGACCCACAACGCCTCGGTGACGATGCGCCGGTTCATCTTGGACGTCCCCACGAGGCGGTCTTCGAAGACGATGGGCACCTCCACGATGTGGTAACCGTGGCGCGCGCAGCGGTAGGTCATCTCGATCTGGAAGGCGTAGCCGCGCGAGCGGATCGTCTCCAGCTCCGGGAGCAGCGCCTCCAGCACCTGGCGGCGGAAGCCCTTGAAGCCTCCGGTCAGATCGCGGATGCGCAGACCCAGGATCAGCCGAGCATAGGTCGAACCGCCCCGACTGAGGAGGCGACGCCACAGCGGCCAATGCAGGCTGCCTCCACCAGGCACATAGCGGGAGCCCAGCACCACATCGGCATGGTCCAGGGCCGCCCGCAGGGCGGGCAGGCGGCTGGGGTCGTGCGAGAAGTCGGCGTCCATCGTAAAGACCTGCTGGTAGCCCATGGCCAGGACATAGTCGAAACCCGCGAGGTAGGCAGTCCCCAGGCCCAGCTTGCCTGGACGGTGTAGCACGCTCACCCGACCGGGAAAGCTATGCGCGAACTCCTCCGCCAGCTCTCCGGTTCCGTCCGGGGAGTTGTCGTCGATAATCAGGATATCGAACGGCCCCTGTTCCAGAATGCTGGGAATCAAGCGTTTGAGATTCCCGGACTCGTTGTACGTAGGGATGATGACTATATTCTCCCCACCTACATTCCCACCGTCCACAAGTGCCTCTTCCGGCTCGGTATCAATATGACCTGCCATGAATTGAGTTTTCCTCTGCATGTTCATTGTTCCTTCCTTGTGCCGCGACCCTTATCATGCGGCATTCTGGCTCAATCACACGGTCAAGGGCCTAGGGCGTTGGCGTCGACGTCGTTGGCGTTGACGGTGTTGGTGTCGACGCCGTTGGCGTTGATGACGTTGGCGTTGATGACGTTGACGTCGACGACGCTGTGTCCAGGGGGCAGGTGAACGGCTGCTGTGTGGGTACCTGGACCGCAGACGGAGCCGCAGTAACCGACATGGTTGCGGAGGCACTGCCGCCGCTCTTGCTTCCGGTCAGCGTGAACACCAGCTTCCCCTGAGCGTTGCCTGGGACGACGTACGACCCGGCGGCTGCGGCATTGCCTTTCTGATCGGTGCTGAAGCAACTCACCATAGAGCCGGTACTGTTCTGCGTGCGCCCCACGTACACGTGCACGACCTCGTTGTGGGCGAAGCCGGTCGCGTAGAAGCTTACCGTCGTTCCTGGCAGGCCCCCATAGGTACTGGCTTGCGCATTGGGCATGTAGGGCTCCACCATCCAGTTGACCGCTACTGACGTTCCGCTTTGTTCCCCCAGAAAGACGAGCGTTTGCCGCCCTTTTAAGGCAAAGGGAACGACGAAGGCGCCGCCATGACTGAACGTGCCGTTCTGGGCGGTTTGTATGATCGCGACTGGCTGACCACTCGTACTATTCAAGAAGACCAGCACCCGTTCACCAGGTCCGAAACCTGATCCTGAGAAGCTCATCTGGTTATCGGCCCGGATGGCGTAGTTGGAAAGTTTGACCGACGGGTACAACGACAGCAAGTAGAACGAGGAGGTGACCAGGGAATGGCTCTTTGCGCCCACAAAGAGGAAGGTGTTGGCGCCTGCTGCCCCAAAGGGAACTTGCACCTTTGCCTGACCGACCCCTCCTCCACCGTCAGCTTGCAGCGTGGCGACCGGTTGGCCGCTTATCGCATTCCAGTAGACGTTGATGGCCTCACCGGGGCTAAATCCGTGGAGGGAGACGGTGATCATGTCGCCAGGCTTGCCCACCTGGGTACCTAATTTGAGCTGGGGTGTCCCGCCTGCGATCATGCCTCTGGCCCGCGCCACATTGTTGCTTCCCCGCTCACGCGCCTCGATGAAGAATGACCCAGCAGTCAAGGTGGCAGGCACGTTGAGTTCGCCACTGAAGACACCATTCTTATCGGTCTGGACAAAGGTAACCACTTGACCCTGGTCTGACAGCTGTTGTTTGATGGCCAGATCGACTGCGGCTCTGGAATGAAAGCCACTGCCGTTCACGCCCATACTGGTGCCCGGACGCACGATGCCGGGGTTGAGCAGGATCAGGGCTCCTGCCGTGACGTTGGGCGGCACTCCCGTCGTTACGGTCACTTTCGGCGTGGGGGTCGCACGATTTGAAATGGGCGTGCTAGACGGCAGCGGCGTGCTCTGACCTGTCGTATTCACTGCCCCCGAGCCAGAAGACCGATTGAACATGCCGAACGCCACCGAGATGACAACAATCACCCCGAGTACGATCAACAGCAGATTCCGGCGGTTCCTACGGCCCTTCGGTCGCTGGTTCTTCGGCAACGGCGGCTGTATCGTCGATTCTATAATTGCCGGTTGGTCTCTTCTTTGTTCGACCCTTGACGGCGGCTCTCTTCTCTGTTCTACCGGTGCCGGCTGTTCTCTCCTCTGTTGTACTGGTGCTGGCTGTTCTCTTCTCTGTTCTACCGGTGCCGGCTGTTCGAGTAAATCCTCTTCATCTATTTCCGGCTGTTCGAGTATGATCTCGTCTTCTGCCGCTCGCTGATCTCGCCCTGTCCAGGGAGTATTCGTAGATTCCATAACGTATTTATCCTTTCTGTCCAGTCACTCACTTCTGGACCTGGTAAATTGCAAGTTCGATACCACCACGCTGTAGATCCCAGATCCGATTGGCGTGCTGGAGCCCCTCCAGAATGTAGTTCTCGCTGCCATCTCCATTGTTTTGCTGCATAGCAATCAGCATCTTGTTCGACATCACAATGTAATCAATGTTCTGCCAGTTCCTGGCGAAGAGCTTGTCGCGCACAGCCGGATCCCCCGAGGCCTTCCAGTGGGAGTGGGCAAACGGGTAATAGGGGCGCACGTCATGTAACTGCACCCACAGGTCGTCGTCCATAATGATGTGGGCACTGGGCGGAATATTCTGGCGAATGAACGCCAGTTGCTGCGCCTGCAGTGTCGTCAGTGGGAGCTTGTACAGGTCGTGCGGCACCTCCTTGCCGGATTGGTCATGCACCACCACATAGCCTCCTGTAACCATGGGCACCAGTGGCACCAGGAGCACGGCGAAGGCACCAGCAACGATGATAGATCGGGCGACGCCAGACAAGAGTGGGACGCGCCGGCTCTCAGGCACAACGCGTAGTATCCGGCTCACCAGCATGCCGATGTTCAGCGCCAGGAACGGCACCAGGGGCACAACATAGAACTCCAGCATCACGCTTCCCCGCACCAGGTAGAAGGCGTAGCTCAGCGCGAGCAACGAGGCGACCAGCTCTCCACGATAGCGCACGCGGTCACGTAGACCGATCACGAGATTGATCAACGTGGCCACGGCACCGCCTACCAGGATGAAGCTGTCCTTGGGCAGCCACGCCCCCAGGGAGAACGTCCAAAAGGGACTGTGCGGGTCCAGAATGCTGCCCTGGCTGCGATGGAGCTGCCACCAGATGGTGTAGAGCAGGGACACGTGGTCGGCGGGTTGAGTGTTGAGATTAAAGTTGAGATGGCTGGGCAGCAGCTCGTTTTTGAGCCCCGCGTACAAAAAGTACAGCGAAATGATTGCCAGCATCCCGAAGAGCCAGAAGCTCAGGGCAAAGCGATAATTGCGCCGCTGCCGCACCTTGCTGTAGAGCAAGTAGGCGACAACGGGCACGAAGAAAATGGCGTTTTCTTTGGTGAGCACGCTGATCCCCAGGGCCATGCCGCTGAAGAGCGGCGTGAGAATACGCGACGCGCACTTCGCCGGTGCTGCGCGGCAAGTGGGTGCTCGACAACCTGCTCGGGGTGCCGCCGCCGCCGCCGCTGCCGAACGTGCCGGCGCTCAAGGACAACACCGTCGACGGCAACCTGTCGGTGCGCAAGCGGCTCGGTGGGGAAGAATACTCACCCATGCGGCAATAGTTAGCCATCCTGCAGGCGCATGGTCATAGAAGTAGCTATAGGGCGAAAGCCTGCCCTCGCGCACTGCCGACCAGGCTTGCTCCATGTAAATCCCCTCATCTGTGATGTAGAGTGGATAGAGGAACAGGTGGTAGCCATGCGAGATCGCTCCTGTGAGCAGTGAGACCAGCAACAGAACGCGTTCGAGCACGCCCCAACGGGCGCTCGCACCTGTTGCCAGCTTCTGGGAAAGCGATCCTGTTCTGCTGGCGTCTTTCGGGTCGTATATTGACACGGTTTCATCTTGAAAGGCGTCCATCTATTTCTCCTTAGCTGGGCGACGATGTCGCTTCGAGCGTCCCAGTCTTGCGATAAGCAGCCGCGGCAGTTTCACCGTCTCTGCGTTCCTGAGGCGACAATGTCGCTTCTAGAGTCTCAGCGTCCCGATGTGCCCCGATATGCTTGGTCTTCTCCCAGTTATTGATGCCGCGTAACTGTCGCAACGCCGCGCGCACGGAGGCATAGGCCAGCACCCACTGATAGGGCAGGTAGCCCAGCGCCATGACCAGCGGCGTCTTCCAGGTCGGCTTGAGCCCGTGTGCATCGGTGAACTCGTAAAGCCCAATGATATTCAGAGTGAAGTGAGCCGCCAGCAGGTAGAACGGCAGATCCAGTATGATGGCCGCGAGCACCGGAGCCTTCACGGTGAACATCATGAGCGCTGAGGCCAGGATGTAGAGCCCCAATATAGCCTGGATGGCAGGAAACCCCAGCGTGTAGACCGCCAGCATCCGCTGCCCCAGCCTGGGTAGCTGCTTCCACTCGCCTTTGAACAGCGTCTGCAAGAACCCCTGGCTCCAACGCGTGCGCTGCTTGATGAACTGGCCCAGGGTGGGGGGCGTCTCCTCGCGCGTGACGTAGCGGTCGTCGTAGACGACGCGCATCCGCTCGCCCATGAGGCTGAGGCGGATGCCAATATCGGCATCCTCGGTCAGGTCCTGCTCATCCCAGCCGCCCACGCGCTCCAGCACCTGTCGCGTAAAGAACACGGTGTTGCCTCCCAATGGGGTCATGCCCAGGCGAGCATGGTAGTGCAGGCGGCTCTTGAACCAGAAGAAGTATTCCAGCACGTTGAGAGCCGAGTACCACTTGTCCTGGTAATTCATCAGCTGTACCCCGCATTGGACGACAGAGACCTTTTCTTCCAGCATCACTGTGTTGACCACATTGAAGATGTCCGGGTGGATGTCGTCCTCCGCATCGAAGATGGTCACCACCTCGTTGTGCGCATGGCGCAAGCCTACATTCAGGCCATGGGGCTTATTAATGGGTATGTTCTTGAAAGCGATCACTTGCACGTTGGTCACCCCCCTGCGGCGCAACTGCGCAATCTTCTGCTGGGCCTTGGCGATCGTCCCGGTGTCGTCGATCGAGCAGATCACCATCACCTCTAGCAGAGAGAGGGGGTAGTTGGCTCGCACCACACGCTCGATGGTCGTCTGGATGACGTCCTCTTCGTGACGGGCCGGCAGCAGGACCGTAAAGGACATGCGTGGCGACAGAAGGCGGGCCGGCGCCTTCGCCTTACGCGAGGCCTCGGGCCGATCCCATGTATACAGCATGATGTAGAGGGTATAGACCGACTGGATCGTCAGGATGAGGGATAACACCACCGCTATGGCGAGCAGGAACATCACTATCGCTTGACCGACAGGGAGTAGGATTGTACTCATCGTGCACCTCCCCACGTCCACAGCGAGTTCGCTGCGAAGCCCCATATGGCCGCCAGGGCGATACCCACCAGATTTGCTGCCAGGTAGTAGAGACCAAGGTAATGGACCAGGACCCACAGGGTACCCGTGGTGAGAACCAGGCCAAACAGCGACACCAGGTTGAACTGGGCGAAGCGGCGCAAGGAGAGTTGCTTTCGACTGAACGTCCAGCGGTCGTTCCACCAGAAGTTATTGACGATCGCCAACTCTGCCGACAGAACCGAGGCCATCACCAGGGGCAAATGCACCCACTGGAAGAGGAGGAACAGCACAAAGCTGTTCACCAGCACACCTGTCCCTCCGACCACAAGAAATTTGCTCAAGCTGATCAGCAAGGCTCGTTCGCGTTGCATGAGTTGCCACACGCGGCCGGAGAGCGCGGCAAATCGGCTTGTGTCGGGTACCCCACTGTCATGCTCGCCCGGTTCTGCGAAGGGATCTGCGCTGCCTAGTGTAGACGTTTCAGATGTGATGATATTGTCGTCGTAGTATAAGTGTGCCATCTCTTTAGACGCTCGCTCACGGCGTCCTGCTTTCACAGGCGCAAGTGTAGGAGCGTTCCCTTTCTATTTCAAGGAAACGGCGTCAAGGCTGCGCTCAAGGTGGATGGAGGTGGTGACACCTCCCGGCGCGTGAACGCTTTCGTTTCCGGATGTCATTGCGTGCTTTCCCGGAAGCCGTTCCCATGGAACGTCGCTTGCTAAAAGATCAACTTGTCGTGTAGGCTGAGCCACTGGAGAAACAAGAGCCGGTTGTGTTTCATGCTGCTGAACGAGGACGTATCGTCTATGATCCCGGCCCCCGAGCCTCGCACCAAACAGCTGGAGGCTAGTACGTTCTGTTTCGCTCAGTGGAGCTTCCTCTGCGTATGCGAGTTCGTTCGATGCTTGCTTTTCTATACCCGGTGTAAAGGTACTCCGTACCATCTGCTCTT
>MNIY01000180.1 GCA_001919995.1 Ktedonobacter sp. 13_1_20CM_4_53_11 | reverse complement strand
ACATCATGATCAAGCTCCATGATGCCCGCGCATACCCGAGAGAGTTGTGGATCGGAGAGGGTTCCTTGCTGGAACTGCGTCATCGCGATCTGTCCAAGCTCATCGAGTAGCTGGCGACGCTGATCCATTAATTTATCGATTTCGTTTTGTTTACCCCGAACACGCAATTGTTTCTGGGCTTCCCAACTTGTGCGGCTGACCGCTGAGCTGACAAAATTCTTCGCTGATTCTACAAAGTCGGCCATTTCTCTGCCTCCCTTTTCTATTTATGTTGGCATTTCGTATTGTTATGTAAAGTGATGTTCTCTGCTCACCAAAAAGAGAAGATCGCTGAACCACCTACCGGGAAGGAAGCAGGAGAGGATGCGATGAAGGCTCGGGTCCAATGGTACCTCTTTTCCGCGGCTTAAGATGCTAGTTTATTCAGCGATAGCGTGCTGGTAGACGCGTATTTCTTCCGGCTTGCCGCCTCTGCTTAATTGTACAGCAACAACATCTATCCTCCATGACCGATCCGAGCATGCATGCAGATCAAGGTAGTAGGAAGCTACCTGCACGATTTTCTGTTGTTTTCGAAGTGTGACTGCTTCTTCTGGAAGGCCAAACGCATTACCCCTGCGTGTTTTTACCTCCACAAAGATCAAGTCGTGCTCATCCTCTGCTACCAGGTCTATTTCTCCGTAGGAACAACGGAAGTTCTGTTCCAGGATACGGTACCCCTGGTGTGAGAGCTCCTCGGCGGCGAGACGCTCACCTGTTCGTCCCAGGCCCTGGCGTGCACCTGTATTTTTCTGACTCTTTGTCGTCGATTGAGCGATTTGCTTCTTCATTATGTATTACGACATTTTGTTGGTTTGTGTTGTATTCTGCAAGGTTTGCAGATTTTCTTATAAGTAGTTGCCATCTGCGGCGGTAAGAAATAATTCGGTGGGTCCTACACAGGCCAATTGAAATGTTTGTAGTCGTAGTATAGCATAAGCTGAATAGGTACAGTAGCAAAAAACTGTCAGGAGCGGGATAGAGGAGGGAAAAGGAGAAAAGAGCCTAAAGACATCATCCCCACTCGACGCTCGGCACGTTCCCATGTTACAATACTTCCAACAGATTTAGCTCTAAACACCATCCGGCGTAGGCTGATGTATTCTTTTATAACTGCGACTTCTAAAATAGAATAGGGGGCATTGATATGTCAGGACATTCAAAATGGGCGCAGATTCGACGCTCCAAAGGAGTCAACGATGCTCGAAGAGGGCAACTTTTTACTCGCCTGGGACGAGAAATTGTTGTAGCGGTACGAGAGGGTGGAAGCGGTGACCCCAATGCAAATTTTCGTCTGCGCATAGCTATTCAGCGTGCGCGGGACGCCAACATGCCGATGGACAATATTGAGCGTACCATTAAGCGCGCTCTTGGTGGGTCAGAAGGGGCTGCACTCTCGGAGATCACATACGAAGGGTATGGACCAGCGGGAACAGCAATGCTGGTTTCTACCTTAACAGAGAATCGCAATCGCACGGTTGCGGAGGTACGTAACGCATTCAACCGCAACGGTGGAAATCTGGGTGAAAATGGCTGTGTTGACTGGTTATTTGAAGCAAAGGGAATTCTCGAGGTAGAATTACAAGGGCATGATCCCGATGAACTGACCCTGGAGGCCATTGATCTTGGGGCGGATGATGTCGACCCTGTAGGGGCTGGTGACGAGGTGATGACGATTTACACTGATCCATCCGATCTTGAAAAGATCCGCCAGGCACTCGAGGCGAAAAAGTACAAAGTGGTGAAGGCGGAAAGTACTATGCTGCCAAAGACCAGGCTGGAATTGGCTGATGAGAAGGTCGCGCACCAAGTCATGCGCTTAGTGGAAAAGCTTGAAGACCTGGATGACGTGCAGAATGTGTATACCAACGCGGACTTCCCAGAAGAGTTTGCCGCCTCCTACGAGGGTTAATACGGGAAGCTATTCGTGCTTATTTCACCGGGCAATGGCGAAAGGATCGAGTAATGGGTGATGTATCACCACCTACTACGCCGCGTATCGCACTGGGTGTAGATCCAGGAACGGCTATTGTGGGTTATGCAGTCGTATCTGCCAGAGGTGATGATCTGAGTATGATAGCATGTGATGTGATTACAACACCTGCGCGCATGCCATTAGCCGAAAGATTTCAACAAATTTATCAAGGCCTGGTCGAGATCATTGGCATCTATCACCCCCAGGAAGCCGCGATAGAGGAGCTTTTCTTCGCAAAAAATGCCCGTACTGCCATGACTGTGGGGCAGGCGCGCGGGGTTGCGATGCTGGCGCTGGCAAACGGGGGACTTCCGATATCGGAGTATACGCCCAAGCAGATCAAGCAGGCTGTGACTGGCTATGGAAGTGCAGGGAAAGAGCAGGTGGGAGAGATGGTACGTATTCTGCTGAAGCTTTCGGCTATTCCCCGACCAGATGATGCTGCTGACGCAGCGGCTGTGGCTATCTGTCACCTGCACACCGCTAGCGTACTCACGAACAGTTATCTCAAGCTCAGGGGAGATGGCACTGTATATTGGTGGGTAGCTCACCCAGCCCCATTACTTTCATGACAATCCTGACCACCCAAATTATGGATAAGTTACCCATTCCGGCAAATAGGCGTTTAGCAATGTACAGAAGAGGTTAAGGCACAAGGGAAGATGATTGAGAGCATTCATGGCATCCTGGAAGCATGTCGAGCAGACCAGGCGATAATTCGTGTTGGTGGTTTTAGCATACGCGTCTTTGCGCCATCTTCAACGCTGCAGCGGTTAAATGAAACAGGTATGGAGGTTACACTTCATACTCACTTTCATGTGCGTGAAGATGGAATGTCGCTGTATGGTTTTCTTGCTGAAGAAGAGCGGAACGCATTTGAGCAGCTTATCTCCATAAGTGGTGTCGGGCCTAAAGTTGCTCTAGCATTGCTCTCAGTTATGGACGCACGCACGCTGTTCAAGGCAATAGCCGACGAGGATCAGCAAAAATTGGCATTAGCTCCGGGAGTTGGGAAACGTCTTGCAGCCAGGCTGGTACTCGAACTGAAAGGGAAACTTCCGACGTTGGCAGGGCTAGGTGGAGGTCCAGGTGGCTATACCTCCGGCAAAACACAGTCGGAGGTTTTGGAAGCATTGATGGGGCTAGGTTATACAGCGGCAGAAGCGCAAGCGGCATTAGGGAAGATTCCCCAGGATCAAGGACTGACATTGGAGCAACAAATTACCTTTGCCTTGCGATCTTTTGCGAATAGTTAATCACCCTTTAAACGTTGATTTTCCGCTCGGCTTCGATATAGGTTGGACCAGCTTCGATAAAACCCAGACGGTGATACAGGTTGAAGGCAGGTATACCTAACGTCACATAGAGGATGACGGTGGAGTGACCCAGTTCTTGCAGGCGTTGCATGGTTTTCAGCTCTAAGTACTGGCCAAGGCCGACGTGGCGGAAGGATGGAGCGACAGCCAGGTGGTGTATACGAGGGACATTGCGTTCTAGATGGGCCATGATCGAACCGGCCAGGTGGAAGCGATCGAGGGTATGTTCCGCGACAAAACTGCACTCAGGAATAAACGGACCAAAGCGGCCATCCAGGATGGCACGCACTTCGGCTCGCCAGCCTGCCAGGTCGGGGTGGAGGTTGTCAGGGCCTCCGCTATAGGCTCGTTGCAGTAGAGTACCTATCTGATCTATATCATCATGCGACAATTGCCGAACACGTAGAGAAGAAGGTAATGGTGAGAGCGGTAATGATATCTGGGTAGATGCTATCATACCAGTGCGGCGGCGTAGTTCTTGAAAACCCGCCGCGGCAAATGAGGCAATGTAGGCGGCGGGATAGGTCGCGTTGAGATGGCGCTTATTCAGGGCTGCAGAACGTACCAGCGCTTCTGAAACAACTTGCGCAGCAACGCTGCCGCCTGCTTCTGGCAGGAGCACCAGTCCATCCAACAGGGCAGTATCACCGTTCGCGTAGAAGCGAAGTCGTCCAACAGGTGTATCGTCGCGCCAGAGCAAGTAGCGCTGCGCCTGCTGGTCTGCATCTTCTTCTTTATAGCGAGCTATCTGGGATTCTTCGCTTTCGAGGGGCATCTGGTCTGCACTACGCCGGGTCACCGAGACCCAGATGGCGGCATCTTCAAGTCGGGCTTGTTTCCACTCCACCGCATTGCGGTTCGACTCTGGGTCAAGCATTGTAGAGTAACTCCTTTTCATTGTTACTGGATGAAGTGAGAGCTGCTAAGAGTTAGACGACTCCGACAGATGTCGATGAAAAAGTTTGATCGTTAGATCTGATACGAAGGGTGAGATTTTTATCGTGCTAAGATTATACTCGATAGAAGAGGTATGCTCAAGGGGCAAAGGCGAGATGGCCAGATGATACTATGTGTATAGTAACTTAGGAGAGGAGTATGGCGGTATGGAGCTTCTGGTTGTGACGCTGGCACATATAATGCCGGATAGGGATGCGGAGGGATTGGCACGGATACATTTAATTTCTGACACGATACGTAACGCTTTGGGATTAGTCAGTGCAAGTTTTTATCGCAGCAGAGGAAATGAATCGTACTATTTCATGCTGACGACGTGGGAAGACGAGGAGTGCTGGCAAAAAGCCCGGAATCGGTACAATCCAAAGCAACTGCTCCTGGGGTCGGCTACCGGGCTATTGATAAATCCTCCTGAGCAATGGTTGATGCATTATCTTTGGGGCTATAGTCGTCCCGCGGCTGAGCCAATCCTGGCAACGATACATTTAGGGACAATTCGTCCAGACGAGGCTGATCGAGCCCAACGAGGTTGGATAGAGGGCTTACGAAGACAGGTGGTGCGACCGATATTGTCATTCGCATTTTTGGCTCGTGGCTCGAAGGAAGATACGATAGCATCTCACGCTTTCCCGGCAACAAGTGCTTCTGGTGGAGGTGACTCCCCATATGGACACGATTCTATTTTCCTCAACCTCTTGAGTTGGACAAGGCAGGCAGATCGAGAAGATTTTTATGCTGATCAATATTACCAGGCGATCAGCCGTTTCCTCAATAAAGTAGGCGTCGTGCAGGTTATTACACTGGACCCTCTTTAGCCATGAGGCTACAGTGTATTGCCAGATGGGAGTTTAATCATCCGAGCTTTCAGCAACTGGTTTCCTGTAATATTTATAGAGTTCTAAGCGCAGCAGGTCACTGTCAGCCCACATTTGACTGGTAAATGTGTGATATTCACCGTCGCATAAAGGAACAGGGCTGGTACATTTGCGATGCGGGGAGAGCCTGAAGAGAATAGTATTTCCTTTGATCTCTACCCAAATATGACGACGGGTATAGCCTGTCCCCCACTTGAGCAACACCATGGAGTCATATTCCTCAAACTGTCCTCTTCTTCTCAGCTCATTCTTGTTGATTTCCTGGAGCATTTGCGCAAGGCCACTCTCTCGCAATACACGCTTCGCATTTTCGCGAAGAGCAAGACGTGCCGCTGAGATTTCCTGTTCGCTGAGCATTTGCTCATCAGATTTGATCTCTTCTTGTACCTGTTTTTCTTCCCGACTCGTAATACTCACCTCTTTGTTAGTCGCCCCAATTGGTGCGTTCTTCCGATACCTCAGAGTACCACAGGGCGCAAAAAGAGACAAGGAGTGAGCACTTTTCGGAGGGCTGCAACAAAACCTTCCTCAACAAGGGAAGCATGAGCCGTCAGTGGACCTGGTGCTCGTATTGGGCCATGGAACCTTCTTCGGAAAAATAGAACAGGTCATCCAAAGTGAGGCCACTAAAGGAAAAAGGAAGCGCATGGTTAGTAAGGGATGAAGAAATGGTAGAAGAGCACTCGGAGTTAACTTTGTCGCGCGGTGATGAAATGTAGCTGATGTTACTGGTAGATAGTTTGGCATTACGCTTCGCTTCGGCGGCGAGATAACTGACTTCCTGGATACTGTGTGGCCTGCATAATTGATTATTGACAACGCCAATAGATAACGAAACCAGCGGGAATTGATAGGGACGACCTTTGCGGTCTACACCGCTAATGGAGCCACGTATCAGGTCTTCTGAGTGATAAAGTGAAGCGCTTTCTTTCTTGTATCTATCAGAAATATTCGCACAAAGGGCTTCAGCTCGTTCAGGAGCAGTTACGACGACGAAATCATCTCCTCCGATATGACCGACAAAGTCATCGTAGTTGCCGTACTCGTAGACGGCGCGCTGGCAGATACGGCCCACCAGAAGTATCATTTCATTGCCTGTCAGGAAGCCATAGACGTCATTATAGGCTTTGAAATTATCCAGGTCGAGATAGAGAATACTCCACGGGTCCACATTACCGAGCTTGTAATTGATGGCTCGCACAACCTGTAAACCTCCAGGCAGGCCAGTAAGGGGAGAGAGGCAGCTTTGTTGAACACGGCGCAAATGCCTACGCACTCGTGCAAGTAATTCTTCCAAATCGAAAGGTTTTGTGATGAAGCCATCGACATCTCTCTCGTATGCACGAATTATGTCCGCAGGTGCGCCAAAAGCACTCAAAACAATGATAGGAATATGCATAGTTTTCGGATGGCTGCGCAACTTCAATATCACATCATAACCATCCATATCTGATAGTCCATACCTACGCGGCAACATAACATCCAGAATAATGAGATGCGGAATTTCTCGAAGCGCAAATTGTACAGCATCTTCGCCGTTAAGGACGATGGTTACTTGATATCCCTCGATCTGTAGCGTTTCTTTCAGTAACTTCGTGATCGATTGCTCGTCCTCGACGACTAAAATGTTGACCATATGTTCTCCTACCTCGACACTTCACAAGTACTATGATTAATAGATACTTCACAAAAGCCATATTCGACAGCGTAGAGATTGAACTTCCTTCATACTTTTGCTGTTTATCTGGCTGTGAAACATATAATCCATGAAAAATGGATATATATCATAGTTTGCTTTCAGGTTTGTTAGCTACAAACTCTGCCGGGCACACAAACATAACAGGCTCTAACACAGAACCTCGCATATATGTAGTGCTGGCAATAGCGCAGCGTCATCGCTGCAAGCAATAATAACTGTTCCCTGTTGAAACCCATCCCCCAGAAGGATGTTCGAACAGGTGGAGCGTAGCAGGAGAGAAGGGGATAATAAAATAATACTGCGCTTCCCCCGGTTTATCCCATCTCTCTGAGCTTGTGATTTGTTCGCCTTCGCTACATCGATGAAACGAGCTAACGAAAAATACAGGATATGTGCTACCTGACCCAACACACGATATAAAAGAACGAAAAGAAATTTGCTTATGTTTTACCTAGTATAACATCATTTTTCGCATATGCAAAGTGCTTGAAGATGCAAATTACCTTTAATTTGCTTTCACCAGTTAAAATTGCAAATTTCCAGGCTTTCTTCATCGCGGTCAGAGAGCAAAGCTCCCTGCACACCTGCTTGACGCAGAGTCAGGGGTGCGATAAGATGTGTTACACATGGAAGTAGCGGTTTACATGAAGGAATAAAGATGACTTTATCATCGGCACAGACTGAGCGAGCGATCACGTTTTATAGCAAGGGACAGCCGCCATTACTCCTGCAAGGAGTAATACATGAACCCAGGAACGTGGAGAAAGTCCCCATCATTGTACTTTGTCACCCGCAGCCAGCCAGCAGCGATATGAATGATACTCTGACAGAGAGATTGGCGCGGAGATTGGCGGCAGAGGCGGGGATGATTGCTTTACGATTCAACTTTCGTGGAGTGGGGAATAGCCAGGGACAGCAGACCGATGGAAGGATGGAGCCACTTGATCTCGCGGGTGCCATCGATGTAGCCATGGCACAGGCAGGAGCGAATACTGCTAAAGTTTGCGTGATTGGACAGGGTTTTGGCGCAAATATTGCGTTGATGTATGCGCCCTATGATCCTCGTATACGAACCGTCGTAGCGATCAGCCTTCTGCTTTACCGGGTACCTAATGGGTTTCCAAAAGCCTTTGAACGCCCAAAGTTGTTTGTTACCGGTGAGTTTGACGAAATTTGCCCTCGTCATAAGCTTGAACCATTTGTGGAGCAGCAGAGTGGCCCCAAAGGGATGAATGTTATTACAGGAGCACGTCACTTGATGAGGGGATATGAAGAACCGACTATCAATGCTATTATCAAATATCTGAAGAAATGGGCGGTAATGCCGGGAGTGTAATGGTAGATGAATCCAACCAACCCAATGATTGTACAAAGTGATAAGACTATTTTATTAGAGGTAGATCATCCACAACATGCCGAGGCAAGAGATGCATTGGCACAATTTGCAGAATTAGAAAAATCACCTGAACATATACATACCTATCGTCTTTCACCACTTTCGCTATGGAATGCAGCCGCGGGTGGTATGACAGCAGAGCAGGTCATGGACTTACTTACACAGTATAGCAAGTATGCTATTCCCATGAATATTGCTGTTGATATTCGTGAGTATATGAACCGCTACGGCCGCATCAAGTTGATTCGCGAAGGCGACGCATTGCTACTTACCTCGAACGATGTAGCACTGATGGCCGAGGTTTACCATCATAAACGCACGCAACCCTATATCTTGCGCCAGTTGAACAGCCATACTATCCAGGTGGATGCTTCGCGGCGTGGGCATATTAAGCAAGCCTTGATTCATATTGGTTTTCCCGCTGAAGACCTGGCGGGCTATACCGATGGCTCTCCATTACCAGTGAAACTGCGCGATATGACACTGCAAGGAGATGAGTTCGCACCGCGCGCCTATCAATATGCCGCTGCAGCAGCTTTTTATGCTGGAGGGGCGCCTAGCGGGGGGAGCGGAGTCGTAGTGCTGCCATGTGGCGCAGGTAAAACTATTGTCGGTTTAGCAGCTATGGCTGATATCCAACGCGCTACCTTGATTCTTTCACCCAATACTATCGCGGTGCGCCAGTGGATCAATGAAATTCTTGATAAAACTGATATTCCCCCTGAAATGGTTGGAGAGTATACCGGAGATCGAAAAGATATCTGCCCTATCACGGTCAGCACATACCAGATCTTGACATACCGCCCCTCAGAAGATGCTGACTTCCCACACTTCTCTCTTTTCACCAGTTACGATTGGGGGCTCATCATCTACGACGAGGTGCACCTCCTCCCGGCGCCCGTCTTCCGAGTTACCGCCGAAATTCAGGCTCGCCGGCGTATGGGTCTCACGGCGACATTGGTACGCGAGGATGGACGAGAGGCAGATGTATTCAGCCTGATCGGCCCCAAGAAGTATGATGTGCCCTGGAGAGAACTGGAGCGCCAGGGCTGGATTGCTACTGCTGAATGCCACGAGATTCGTGTGAGCATGACCGAGGATGAACAATTGAATTATGCC
>MNIY01000171.1 GCA_001919995.1 Ktedonobacter sp. 13_1_20CM_4_53_11 | reverse complement strand
TCGTCGATCACGATGATCAGGGATGGTTTGCAAGCAGGCATAGAGCGCATCTCAATCAAAAAGCAACGCTTCGTTGGGAAGATGAAGCGAAGCCGAGAGCGTTGTATCTTTCATGGAGAGACCTTTGTATGTTATGTGGAATTTGGAAAATTCCCACTTATCAGCAATTATGTGGACTACGAGCGCCTTCCTATTGAAGAACTTTCAGAGAACGGCGCGAGTATTCCACATAATCGTAGATATGGCATGATCATGTTTCAACCATTCATATCATATGAAAGGTTCTTTTTCTTCCCTTTCTTCCGATTTTATTCCCGACTTTGCAACAGCCCTGGCCTGGGGAGTGAATTTCCTCACCCACACTCCAAATAAGGAACGGCTTTTCATCGCATCCCGAATATATCTCTTACTTACATACTACTTGTGTTAGCTTTTTCGCTACCACTGTTTGAGCATATGGGCTACTTTGCCGCTCGGGGTAAGTTCGTAGCGGATACGATCAGGGTTGACATCCTCAAACTCCGGAGCAATGTTGGCCGCAACTACGATGTCACGAGGATGAACGGCTTGCCAGACGCGCGATACCACTCCTGGTGCATTTTGCCGGTAGATGTACCTGCGAGGAATCTTAGCTCTTTGTGCCAGGCTTTCGGCTTTGCTAAAGTATTCTTTGGCTTGCATATCATCTAAGTACGGGTCAACTACCTCAAATATACTGGGTGCCCGGCTTGTTTGCGGTTTCTTATCGTTTACATAAAGAAACACGACAGGATGTCCTTCGGCGTTATTGATAGCTGTTCGTATCACCGCATCGTTATGCCCGTTACTGCCGGTAAGCACTGCCAGTACAGAGCCTGGTAATCTTCCCTCGACGCCCGTAATCATGACAGGGATCCGTCCTCGCCGTTTATGGCCCATATAGTTGAGGTAGGCTACCAACATTCCAGCACTCGCCACTGTGCCGCCAAATACTGTGGCAAGCGGTTTAGCCACCAGGTTGGTTGACCAGGCGATCATCACGAGCACTGTTGTCAGGATACCAAGGTAGAAATCGATGGTAGACCACAGGCTAATCTTCGGCTGATTGACCTGATTGGAAGGTGTGGGAGTAGGGGCGCCTTCTGTCCATGATATCCCTGCAAGAGCGTCTCGATTGAATCCATCTTGCTCACGGGTAGATGACGAATCTGCTTCGGTCTCGAGTTGATTGCCTGCCGGTAAGGGTTCATGCCCATTCCCTGGTTGTGCTCCTGCAGGTTGGTATCTTTTAGCTCGTATTGCTCTTCGTTCCCGGTAGCGTACAAGATCCAGGCCCAGGCATGTCAGGGTAAAGGCTCCCAACAAGCCAAACGCGTACATATCCCCGAGGATAATGATGTCCCCCTTGACCAGGATGAGTACTGCGATGGGAACAAAGGTGGCCAGGGCTATCGAATAGTGAGGTGTGCCACGCAACTTGTTGCGCTGCAGAACAAAAGCAGGAAAAAACTCCATCCGGGAAAGCGCCATAAATACGTGATAGGATCCGATGATAGCCGTATTGCTGGCAAAAACCAGGAGTGCGCTGGCGCTAATGGCTACCTCTGTCTGTAAAATGATATTGCCCCAATGCCCGGCGAGCAGTGAAATCAGTTGGCTGTTCTTTAAGGGGTCGGCAGCTTCTTGTGGCTGTAACAGCGTTGAAAGCATTGTCAATAGAGGGCTTGTCAAGCCGATCGTCAGCACTACGAGCAAGAGCGCCATCCCGGCCACCTTCTTGCGCGGTGTTTTCATGACCGGAGAGAGCTGCGAAATGCTCTCGAGGCCTGAGAAAGCCAGGAAGGATCCTGCAAAGCCGATAAGGATAGAGATCGGTGTGAGCGTGTGATTGGAAAACATGTCCGGGATGAGCGCGAAAAAGGCCGGGAGCGAAATATGGGTAAAGACTGTCACAAGAATGGCAATATCACTGAGAAAGGCGATGACTGCTCCTACTAAGCTCACCTTTGCGCTCTCGCTGATGCCCACCCAGTTCAGAATGCCCAGTAAAATAAGCACACCAACGGTAATCCATAAAGCGTACGGGGGGCCGATGGCCGG
Source organism: Ktedonobacter sp. 13_1_20CM_4_53_11 (assembly GCA_001919995.1). Next base: position 15,729 of record MNIY01000171.1, on the reverse strand, counting down.
AGCAATCACACTCAGGTAGAAGATACCCGAGAGGCAACTGATGGCGGCAGTGAGAAAGTAATCCACCAGGATGAACATCCCACCCAGCGCTCCAACCCAGTGATTGATGGCCTGCGCGGCCACTGTCACGACGCCGCCACCTTGAGGGAAGCGGTACGTCACCTCCGCGTATTTCAATGTCAATAAGACAAATACCGACATTGTTAAAAAGACAAAGAAACCAGCTGCTGGCCCAACAGTACCGTAAAGGATGCCGGGTACGTAGTAGACAGATGTACCAATATCAGCAAAGACGACTGCCCAGCAGAGAAGAGGTCCGAGTAAATTTTTGTTCTGGCTATGCTCATCTCCATGCGCTTGATTTTGCATATCTGATGTCGCCGCTTCCTGTGTCATAGTGTGTATTATTCCTTGGTAAGGAAAGGTATTCACCGAGCAGTTCTTGCTGCCCTATAACTTATATACCAAGCAGCACCTGATTTGTACATAGTGTAGCATAGCGACATAGTTAGTACAAGCGAAAAAGGTTATCCCGAAGACCTGACCATTTCCAAAATGCTTGTCATCCATGTTAGACTTGTCTCTGGATACAGGGTGGTGGGGAGAAGTTTTTCAACAATCTGGACATGTTTACCAGTGGGAGTTTTTCATGAATATCCATGAAACTCAGCAATGTACTGAAATACGACCAGCGCGATTGATCGCTGTGGGGAACCAGATTCATCTGCAGGCTGCGGTGACGGAACATAGTTTCTCAGCAGAGTTAGAACGTATTGTAAATCTGGCAGTACCGCATTTAGCAATAGATCGACCGAACCTTGTTGCTTTAGGGGAGTTTTTGGGCCTGCCGCTGGCAATTACCGGTAGGCGAGGCTATTTATCACGGTATATGCATACCGCAAATGTGGCTATAAGTATGCTGGCTTTAGGGTATACGCGTCGTATGCTTCATTATCGCCGTCTCTATCCAGGTATTTCTCTGGTTCGATCACTGTTCCTTTCATTGTCGGACGTGTTGTATCGCCCATTCGAATCGACATTGAGCCGGGTAGCAGCTAAGCATTCAATCTATCTATCGGCAACTACGGTAACTCCTCATGTGCTTTGTTCTACGTCCACGGTGGATATCAACCGATTCGGACGGCGAAATTCTGGGAAAGTGTATCTTCCTGATGGCCCCGGAGTGTATAATACCAGTTTTTTATGGGGACCCGATGGCCAACTTATTGGTACGACTGAAAAGGTATATCTAGCGGACAGTGAGAAGGCAACATTTGATCTTACACCAGGGGAGTTGGATAGCGTTCAAGCCTTTGAGACTGAAATCGGTAAGATTGGTATGGCGATTAGCCTGGATGCATTTGCACCGGAATATCTGCAAAAATTGGATAGTCTGGGCGCCAGTATCGTTATTCAGAATGATGCCAGGGACCTGCCGTGGGCAGGTCCTTCCAGAACATGTGAATGGCAACCGCAGGAACAGCTCAATTCGGTGCTTGGCTCGCTCCAGGATGATTACCCTCACCTCTCTTTTAATATTTGCCCGATGCAGGTAGGGAATTTCTTTGATGTTACTTTCGATGGACAGTCAACTATTACCAGAAAGAGTGATAACGAACCTGACCCATACTGCAACTTTGTTGGTAATAACGGTTTCGTCCACACCATGACAGGGAAGGCTATGAAGGGTGATATCCTGGCTATCTCACCATGGGTTGAGGAAGACCTGATAAAAAGTAAGGCAAAGATAGCACTTGCTGAGCGACGTAGCGCCCTTGAACAAGTCGCCCGACAGCTTTTACCGGGCGGCGCTCGCGCCAATCAATACTCAGAATCGGTGATTTGGGCAGATGTTGATGTTCCTGTTTGGTAGAAACATCAATACCCGCTTCCATTGACTGCTTTCGCGTTTTCTTGCTTGAAGCTTGTCGCTCAGGGACTTCTGCGGGCGATTGTTGATCTGCCATTGACTGCTCTTGCGTTTTCTTGCTTGAAGCGGTAGAATCAAGTTGGTTCCACACATTGATGGTACAGTGGGATTATGTCGGATTGGTTGTTTGTCCCCTTTCCCGAACATGCATTCCATGTATCCAGGCCCCAAGAAAGGTAGCACAAAACTGAATGACCATTACAACTCGTCCACGCACCATTGGTGAGTTGCGTGAAAGTGGATATAGGTTACTTCCTGTCAAAGAAGAGTTGCGGAAAAATCTCATCCAGAAGATACGTAGAGGCGAAGAGCTGTTCCCTGGAATTATCGGCTATGAAGAGACAGTTATTCCACAGATAGAAAACGCTATTCTCTCCGGCCAGGACATTATCTTTCTAGGTGAACGTGGCCAGGCAAAGACACGTATGGCGCGTAATCTTGTAAATCTGTTAGATGAAGTCGTGCCGGTCATTGCTGGCTGCGAGATAAATGACAATCCCTATGAGCCTATCTGTAAGGCATGCCGTGATAGGGTAGAGGAACGTGGCGATGACGTTGAGATTACCTGGTTGCCTCGCGATAAGCGTTACGGCGAGAAGCTGGCGACACCTGATATCACCATCTCTGATCTCGTCGGCGAGGTTGATCCCGTTCGTGTCGCAGAGGGTCGCTATCTCTCGGACGAGCTGACGATTCACTATGGCATGATTCCACGGACAAACCGTGGGATTTTCTGCATCAACGAACTGCCAGATCTGGCTGAACGTATTCAGGTAGGCCTGCTGAACATCATGGAAGAGCGTGATGTACAGATTCGTGGCTATAAAATTCGCCTGCCACTGGATGTATATGTCGTCGCCAGCGCCAACCCCGAAGACTATACCAACCGTGGACGTATCATTACGCCGCTCAAAGACCGTGTAGGTTCTGAAATTCGCACCCATTATCCACGTACTGTGGAGCATGAGATCCAGATCATGGAATCCGAAAGCAATCACTTTATCACTGAGGGATTAGAAATCATTTTCCCGCAGTTTATGAAAGAAATCATTGCTGAGATTACCCAACTGGCCAGGCGTAGCAACGATATCAGTCAGCGTTCGGGCGTTAGCGTGCGTGTCTCCATTTCGAACTTTGAGAATGTGCTCAGCAGTGCCAGTCGTCGCGCTTTGCGGCTCAAAGAGCGCTACGTGGCACCGCGGATCAGCGATCTGTCTGCTATATTCGCCTCCACCTCTGGCAAGATTGAGCTTGATACTGTCGGTGATATCAAAGAAGAACGTGTTGTACAGAAGCTTATCAACGCAGCAGTACTCAGCGTCTTTGGCGATTACTTTGAGAACCGTGAATTTGAGCAACTGGTCGCAGGGTTTGAACGCGGTTTAAGCGTGCATGTGGGTGACGATATGCCATCCATGGAGTACGTGAACCAGCTTTCGAAGGTAGGCGGTTTGAGCAAAGCCATCGATAAATTGAACGGACGCGGTAGCCCTGCCAGTATTGCGTCAAGTATTGAATTTATTCTCGAAGGTCTACACCTGAACCGGCGTCTTAATAAGGATGAAGTCAGAGGTAAGATACGCTATCGACGCTAAAGGAACACTGCCATGTTCGAACGCTTTTTTAAGAACCGCTATGGGTATTCGCGCTGGGATGGTACGCAGCAAGTCGAGGGACTTGATGCTGACGAAATCCTGAAGGCCCTTTCGGATGATTACATGGAAAATGGAAACCTGCAACAGGCGCTCAAGCGCCTGATGCAAGATGGTATGCGAAGCGACGATGGGCGGCGCACCATGGGGCTGCGAGAGTTGATGGAGCGCATGCGCGAGCAGCGCAATCAGCAGCTCAATCGTTACAATATGGCCTCCGGTGTAATGGACGACCTGCGCGAGAAGCTTGAGGAGATCAAGCAACTCGAACGCGCGGGTATCCAGCGCCGCCTGGATGGGGAACAATCTGATCAGCAACAGGCAGCTCAACAACCTGCTAAAGGAGCGCAGGGACAGGAGGATCAACAACAGTCACCTGGGAGCCAAAGCCAGCAGGGCCAGGAGGGCCAGCAAGGTGAGTCCGGTGGCGAGAATGGTAGCGATCTCACCCCTGAGCAGAAACGCAAGATGCTGGAGATGATCGCCAAACGCAAGCAGGATTACCTTGATAATCTGCCTGCAGATATACCCGGTCAGGTCAAAGGGCTCTCTGAATATGATTTTATGGACGACCAGGCGCGGGAAAAATTCAAAGAACTGATGGATAGCCTGCAACAGCAGATGATGCAGCAGTTCTTCCAGGGGATGCAACAGTCACTCCAGAACATGACCCCCGAAGATATTGCACGCATGCGTGAGATGATTCGCGACCTGAATAAAATGCTGCGCGAGCGACAAGAAGGTAAAGAGCCGGATTTCGATTCGTTTATGCAGAAGCACGGTGAGTACTTCCCTGGTGTCAATTCGTTGGATGATCTGATCGAACAGATGCAGCAGCAGATGGCGGCAATGCAGGGCATTATGGATAACCTCTCGTCAGAGCAGCAAGAAGAGTTACAGAATCTCATGGAACAGCTCATGGGTGATGACCGCATCCGCGTGGACTTGATGGAACTGGCGCAGAATCTTGAGGCCGTAGCGCCTATGGAAAATATGCGTACGCGCTTCAACTTCCGCGGAGACGAGTCACTTCCTCTCAATGAGGCAATGCGCATGATGAGCCGTTTGCAGCAGATGGAGGGGCTTGAAGATCAGCTTAGTGAAGCCCGTCGTATGGATAACCTGGAAGCTATCGATAGTGAGAAGGTTAAAGAACTGCTAGGCGACGAGGAGTACCAATCGGTTGAGCAACTGAAAGAGTTGATGAAGATGCTGGAAGAGGCGGGCTATATTCAGAAACGAGGCAACCGTTGGGAGTTGACCGCTCGCGGCATTCGTAAAATTGGGCAGAAGGCCCTGCAGGACATCTTTAATAAACTCAAGCGCGATGGTTTCGGTCGACATGTCAGTCCCTTCCGTGGAGTAGGAGGTGAGCGTACCGATGAAAGTAAAGTGTACCAGTTCGGTGATCCCTTCCTGCTTGACCTGGAAAAGACCCTGATGAATGCGCTGCACCGGCGTGGGACAGGCACACCCGTTGGACTGCAAAAAGAAGATTTTGAGGTCTATCGCACTGAGTTTACCACCCAATCATCAACCGTTTTGATGATCGATATGAGCCTGAGTATGATCTACAACGGCTGTCAACCTGCTGCAAAAAAGGTGGCTGTCGCGTTAGAAAGCCTGATCCGTTCGCAGTTTCCGCGTGACAACCTCTATATCGTCGGATTTTCACGTATTGCTCAGGAATTTAAGCCCAATGAGCTGATCGAGATGAGTACTCTTGATAATCAGCAGGGTACAAATATGGCCCACGGCCTGATGCTCTCACGCCAACTTCTGGCGCGTCATCGCGGTGTGAACAAGCAGATCATCATGATAACCGACGGGGGTCCAACGGTCTGGTACGAAGACGGCGAATGGCTCTTTAACTGGCCATATAATCACATGGCAGAGCAGCAGACGCTATTGGAAGTACAGCGTTGTACTCGCGAGGGCATTACCATCAATACCTTCATGTTGGAGGACGATAACTGGATGATTGCTTTTGTGAACCAGATGTCGCAGATCAACCACGGACGTACCTTCTATGCAGATAAGAACAATCTGGGTGAATACCTGCTGGTTGATTACCTGAATAGCAAGCGGAAGATTGTTTCGTGATTGACACTCCCACCCTTAGGGGGTGGGAGTTTTTTTCTCTCCAAATTTCGGAAGGTCATTCAATGGACAATAATTCGCTGGATATATTTGTTGAATGTCTGCCTGTGTTTACCGTCGCGTCAGATAATCCGGAGGGATCAATCTTGGAACAGTTCCTGCGCTATCGGCAGGAACTGCTTGACTGGAACACCCGCATGAATCTCACAGCGATTACCGGCCCAGAGGAGGTTTTGATTAAACATTTCCTCGATTCGTTGTCCGTTTTAACGGTCTATGATCATCCTCGTACACGCCTGCTGGACATTGGTTCAGGCGCCGGCTTCCCTGGGCTTCCTCTCAAGATTGTGCGCCCGCAGTGGCAGGTTGTATTAGTAGAAGCTACCAGGAAAAAAGTGGCATTCTTACAGCATATGATCGAGACTCTGCACCTGAAAAACGTCGAAGCTGTACATGCCCGTGCAGAAGACGTCGGCCACAAACAGGAGTATCGTGCGGCTTTTGATGTAGTTACTGCACGAGCAGTAGCATCCCTCCCTGCGCTTTTAGAGTATGCAGCCCCTTTTTGTCGCGTAGGAGGTCAAATCATTCTACTCAAAAAAGGGGCGCTGGAAGACGAACTGGCCCAGGGAAAGAGGGCAGCCAGCGAGCTTGGAGCGATCTTGAAGGCTGACGTGGCAGTTACACTACCTGGCCTGGAGGATGGCCGCCGTCTCCTGGTGTGGGAGCAGCAGAAGCTGTCTCCAAAGCAGTATCCGCGCAGTGGGGCGGTGATGACAAAGAAACCTCTGGGAGTGGGAAGATGACAAATACGAAATAATCACTCCAATGTTATCTCATTGCATTCTTTGGGTAGCGATCATCGTGTTCCTGCAATGCTAGCACGTCCTTCACCTGGATCGTTTTGCCTCGTTGTGGGCTTACCGAGATCATAGCAATAGGCGTTTCGATCAACTCTTCCAGGCGCTTCAGATACATCTTCGCGGCCAGAGGGAGGCCGTCGTAAGTACAAATGTCTGTGGTGTCGCATTGCCACCCTTCGACCTCTTCATAGACAGGTTCACACGCGGCGAGATCACTCATGCTAGCCGGCAAACTGTGAATGATTTTCCCATGGAGTTGATAGGCAGTACAGATTTTGATGGAAGGGAACGTGTCGAGTACATCGAGCTTGGTGATAACGGCGGAATCTAGACCGTTTAACTGTGATACAAAACGCCCCGCTACGGCATCAAACCAGCCACAACGGCGCTCCCGCCCCGTATTTGTCCCGTATTCGTGCCCACGAGCTCGTAATTCGCGACCACTGTCATCGAAGAGTTCAGTCGGCATGGGCCCACTACCGACACGAGTGATATAGGCTTTGTATACACCGATGATCCGGTCGATTGAACGCGGAGATAATCCCGCTCCGCCTGCGGCATTAGCAGCCATTGTCGAAGATGATGTGACGTAGGGATAGGTACCGAAGTCTATATCGAGAAGAGCGCCTTGTGCACCTTCTAAGAGGATCATCTTACGTTCAAAAACCGCTTCATGCAGCATCGATTGTGTATCAATAATATGCGGCCGTAGTTGGAGCCCGTAGCCGAAATACTCACCATGAATCTCCTCAAGTGAGAGCGGCGGTTGACCGTAGATCTGGGTAATCATACGGTTCTTTTGTTGCAGGATGTTGGATAGTTTCGCGCGAAATGTGTCGACGTCGAGCAAATCTGCCATACGTATGCCGATACGCGCGTGTTTGTCCACATAGGCAGGGCCAATACCACGTTGGGTGCTGTCAATTTTATCTGATCCTCGTGCCTGTTCCTCGAGTCGATCCAGTAAAAAATGATAAGGCATGACGACATGCGCTCGTTCACTGATATACAGATGAGAAATATCAACGCTGAGCCGCTTGAGTTCGTCCATCTCGGCAATGAGGCCCTTAGGGTCAACTACCACTCCATTGCCAATAATGCAGGTAGTGTTGGGGTAGAGAATACCTGATGGTACGAGTCGAAAGGCGAATTCGCCCTTATCATGTACTACCCTGTGTCCCGCGTTGCTCCCTCCCTGGTAGCGTACGACATACTGAGTGTGCATTGATAATTCATCTACAATCTTCCCTTTGCCCTCGTCTCCCCATTGTGCACCTATGACTGCAACTACCGCCATTATGGAATCCCTCTCGTCTATGGTACTGTGCCATTGCTACAATACCCCAGACTTTTGGTACATGTCAATAGCACTTGTTAGTGTTGTTGTATATAGTTCAGCAATAACTGGTCAGTGATTTGTTCAATAGGGGCACGGTCATCAGAAAAGACCATCCCTCCATCGCTGTGCCCCTGCGTAACTACCGCAGACACTTCGCTGGCGACCTGCCCCATGATACTCGATGGGGTAAATTGAGCCAGATTTTGGCGCAATGTCGTGATGGAGGTAGGTTGGACTGTCGCCATGATCTCGGTGTTAAACGTACCAGGAACGTCAAATACGTAGACGCTTGGAAAAACCTTGCTCATCGTATTGACAAAGGCCTGCACTAACCTGTAATCATGGGTGGTATGTGCTGTATTAAGCGCTACTACACCCGTTGAAGACAGGTGGGAACGAATAGTAGAAAAAAACTCACGCGTCGTCAATTGAAATGGAATATATGGTTGTTGAAATGCGTCAATAGCTACCACGTCGTATTGTGCCTGAGTTGTCTCTAAATAAGTGCGACCATCCTGGATGTGCACATGGAGATTAGGTTCATTCATCGCGAAGTACTTGCGTCCCACGTCGACAATAGAGGGGTCGATCTCCACCCCGTCAATGGAAACCTGACCATATACCTTGGTGAACTGGTGGGCAATAGTGCCCGCGGCGAGTCCGATAATAGCAACACGATGCAATTTTTGTGGCGTGAAGCCTGCATTGAAATACGGCGCGGCTAAAAAATAATCCCAGTACCAACCCGTTAAGACGGTTTTAGGATTGGGATAATAAATCGAGTGGATCGCCTGCCCTTCGTTCAGGATAAGCTCTCTCGTTCCATCGGGCAATTGGGTTACCTGAATATAGTTGTAGAGCGATTCTTGTTCATAGATCAAGTCTGGTATGTTCTTGAGTGGACCCAGTGGTAAGACCAGCGCAATGAGAACCAGGGAAAATGCAGGTCGCCAGCGCGATCTCAGGCCCCACAGCGAAGCGGCGAACAATATTACTCCAAAGATGAGCAGCGTGCGACGTACGCCAAAGGCCGGGATGAGCCACAGTACGGGAAGAAACGCCCCAAGAATGCTGCCAAGCGTTGATATCGCGTAGAGGGAACCACTTGTCTTTCCGCTTCTCCCAACCTCCTTTGTCACCAGGCGAATTGCGAAGGGAGAGACGAGCCCAAGCAAAGTCACGGGGACTGCGAAAAGGAGGATAGTTCCTAGTAAAGAACTGAAGAAGATGCTCACCGAGACTTGCTCCAGCCCCGTAATCGACCATGTAAGGATAACCTGGCTGATGAACGGAAGGATCGAGATAGAGAGTGCCGCCATCGCGGTAATCGTGCAGAGTACCTGCTCGGATGGATAACGATCAGCAAGACGACCACCAATAAAGTAGCCAACGGTCAGATAGACTAAGATCAGTCCTATGAGATTGGCCCAGATGAAAAGCGATGTGCCAAAGTACGCTGCTAGCAGGCGTGAAGCACACATTTCAAGTGCCAGGCTCGTCATGCCACTGATAAAAACCAGTATGATTAGAAAAAATTTCACCCGTACCTCCGTCTGTCTCTAGTAAATACTAAGATGTACTCGACAAGAACTGGAAGCGAGCAATCATAATGGAAAAATACTGCGTATTCACTGCATCAAACTGACTATCAGCTGCCTGTAGTTCAATCACGTAGCCCTTCTTCGCATGAATAGTGGCAAAGACTTCAACCCGCTCCTTCTGGCCGTTCAACTGGTAGTATGCGATAGCGTAAGTCCAGGTTTCACCACCGATAGTAGTGACCAATTTTGAAGTAGGAGCTGTATAGCCTGTCTTGGAAGCATAAACACTTTGCAAGTCCGCGTCGACCAGGTTGCTGGCATTAGCCTCTCCCTGGATTGTGGGAACTTTGAACGCAGCGTACTGATCTTGTTGAGTAGGGTTGAGAAACTGCACACCAGTTTTGTCGCTCGTTTGCCCCTGATTCCAGCCATTTGGGTACTCAACAATAAATCCATTATTCGTGCATGACACATCACACCAGGAGAAATTCGCGTCAGGTGCGGCTGTGGCTGTAGGTGAAGGCGTTGGGTTGGATGTAGCTGTCGGTGTAGGATTGGGCGTCGGTGTAGGGGTAGGTGCAATCGTTGGTATGGGTGTTGGTGTAACAGTTGGTTTTGGAGCAGAATGCCCACGTAATAAGTAAAGTGTGCCGAAAAAGATCACCGCTATCAGCGCCAATACGAGCAAGGTTATCACGATTATTAAGGCTGTGTTATTTTGTTTTTTTATCGGTGGAGGTGTAAGTCCAGGCTGCGGCGGATAACCAGTATAGTTCTGTCCGCCTGCATAGGGAGGAACTGATGAATAGCCAGGCTGTACCTGATTTCCAGCCTGGTAAAGCTGCCCTTGTGGAGAAGAGCCGTATTGTCCTGTGCCGGGATATCCCGCCTGTAAAGGTGCACCTCCATAGCTCTGTGGTGGATAATTGGCTGGGTAGCTCTGACCAGCATTCGGTGGCAATGACGACATTGCTTCCGTAGCGTCCTGATAGAAGTCGGTCTGTTGACGAGGATCGGAAGGAGTTATAATTGGCGTTTGGTTAGGAGGAGCCATCGAGCCGCCCTGGAAGGGAGGCATATTGGGATTGTATGCGCTGGCTGGAGGTATCGGACTTGTACCGTACGCATCGGGGGCAACCTCCGGAGTGGGAGAATTATTCTGATTATATGTTTGTAGAAGTCCACTGCGCGGTGCCTGTACCATTTCAGTTCGTTGTGGTAGTGGTCTTGTGGGTGTGCCACATTGCCCACAGAACGCTTCGTCTTGACTAACCTCATTACCGCACTTTGGGCATCTCATTACCTGGTTCCTTTTCCTGATCGCGTCGAAAACCTGTTTTTGCCGATACTATTGTACCAACCAGCGTCGATTATAACGCATTTGTACTGATATGACTACCCTTTGACCCGATTATCTCAGGGCTTTTATGCGTGCTCATCCTGGGTTTCCTCAAATTCGAGCGATATTTGCTGCAAACCCATTGTATCATAGTGATGGTAAGCAATTAGAGACGAGCTTGTACCTTGCTTATCATCTCGTTGAACCCTTCCATTGAAAGGGCCACTGAGGATGAACCAGATCCAGGGGATCTGCTGTTCTTTATTCACCCGTTCCATATTTTCCCGGTCAGTACTACTGGCGACTCTCAATCCGCCGGGATGACTATGATATACTCCGATAATCTCTCCAGGACGGTCTAATTCAACGGCCAGAACATCTTCTGGAGCGAATTCAAAGTAGACGGGGGAGTTATATATGTTAGGTAGCGGGTGTACTTGCTCGATATGCCAGTTGCCCAGATCGTCTATGTGACCTAGTAAAAGCCCACATGCCTCAATATGTCGACGCTGGCAAACGTCGGTATAGAGTGTATGCCTCGCTTTGATGCTGATCATGGCTCGTGCGCTTGGGTGTTTTCTCATAAGGACTCAATTCAACAGCTAGTTTGTCTCTACTATACCATAAAGTCTAAACGAAGAATCATATTCAAGATTAAAGGCCTGCTGAAATGAAAGAAGCAGGTTCCTACCCTAATGCGTGGCAAAGAATTGGTCAGCCTTGTAAGAACGCAAATCTGCAAAATGTAAGACGCTGATATCAGGCATGAAACCGGGTGGTTGCTCTTCCGCGTATTTCCCTTGCTGGACGAATACGGTGGTCAGGCGCTTCCCCATAATTGCTTTGGAATCTACCAGAATTTGTGGTTTATCATCGATCATTGCGTAGTGGTCGGCAGGATACATCGCCATAACCTCGTCCAGGTGCTCTTGTTTATGGACATACAGCAATACCCGACCTTCGACGGCTTCAGCCAGGTAGCTAGAGATTATTTTCTCCGACTGGAAGAACAAATCACCATCTGAGACGATTACCGTAAGGCCGATAGTGCGTAGATATGCCAGCGTTTCGAGAGTATAGGGGTAAAGAGCCTGAGAGAAAGGATAGTTGTCAAAGATAGAGTGGACATGAAGGTATGTCTGCTCATCCAGTTCCTCAAGCGATGTTTGTTCTCGAAACCTCTGCAGGGCAAGTGGAATATCTACAACACCGCGCTCTTTACGAACTTGCTCATAAATATCCCAGAAGCGTTCCGCCAGTGCCGAACCCATCTCGGCCTGGAGGTGCATATCATAATCACGTTTTACATCGTCATTATCGATCAGTGTGTTATCGACATCAATCAAAAAAGTAAGCGTCGACATAGAAGCAGCTCCTTCCTATAGCCAAAGGTTGCAAAAGTGTTCTGTTTACAGAAGAAAACGGCGTTATAGCGCGTCTCTTTAAAAAGCATAACCCTGAGTGTCTCTTACCTATCATACCGCTTCACTGTCTTTCCGTCTAATATGAACTGGTTTTCTGTGCTTTCTCTGTAATGTTGCGCGGCATCAGGTGATACCGTTGGTAGCAACGAGGATTGATCTGGCGCAAGAGTGTGGTAATATCTATGTGAAGCGCAAAGTGTGGTGTTACCAGGTGGAATAAATGCTAGCAAATGTAAGTAATATAAATATATGAAGGTTATCTTTCGCAGCAAAGACTTTGCCAGTGTAGAGAGCATTGGTTATGGCTTCAACAATCGGCGTCCAGCCGTAAAGGCCTGGCATTACCTGGGGAGGGTGCAACATATGAAATGGGAGGGTTGGTACGAATGCCACTGGGAAGGCACTGAACTCGTCTGGTTGGTGCATGGTGACGAGCGGTTATTTGGCCTGGCGGCAGCGCTCAAATCGAGAGGTTTTCAGGTTGAAGTCAAACAGGATAGGGAAGAATAAGCAGATGAACCCGGAGAACGCGGAAAAGAAACGTGTTGTATTACTGATGTCTCCTGCCACTTATCGTGCTGGAGCGTTTTTAAGTGCTGCTAAAAAGCTGAATCTCGAGGTAGTGGTGGGAATTGATCTGCCGGAGACCCTGGCAGAATACTGGCATGTCCCCCTTGGCGTTGATTTTGCTGCACCTGTAGCTTCTGTGCGGACGATCGTCGAGTACGCGAAAGAACATCCTATTACGGCCATTCTTTCTGTCGATGATGCGGCAAGTGAACTGGCAGCTCTTGCTAGCGCAGCATTAGGTTTAGCCCATAATTCGCCTAAAGCGGCTGAAGCAGCGCGCGACAAATTGTTGATGCGCACTTTGATGTCAGAAGGTGGCGCGCCCTGTCCCGTCTTTCATCCCTTTGTCCTTGGTGATGATCCTGCCTGGATCGCTGGGCAAGTGACCTATCCCTGCGTGGTCAAACCGTTACGCCTCTCGGGCAGTAGAGGTGTGATACGCGCCAATGATCCTGCTAGATTTGTGACTGCTTTCAACCGCTTGAAGCGCCTTCTGTTCTCTGAGGGATTTTCAAAACATGACCACGTGCTGGTTGAAGACTTCATACCAGGCTTTGAGGTAGCCCTGGAGGGCATACTGACACGCGGACAATTGAAGGTACTGGCGCTTTTTGATAAACCAGACCCACTGGATGGTCCCTTTTTTGAGGAGACCATCTATGTCACTCCATCGCGCTTACCTGCGAAGGTTCAAGAAGATATTGCTTGCTGTGTGACAATAGCAGCTGCTTCTCTGGAATTACGCGAGGGACCTGTTCATGCCGAACTGCGTGTCAACGAGCAGGGACCCTGGATGTTAGAAATAGCTGGACGTTCCATCGGAGGGCTCTGCTCGACCATCCTGGAGTTTGGGGCTGGCACGTGCCTGGAGGAACTCATTTTACGCCAGGCCATCGGCGAAGAAATCAGCTCTATCGAACGTGAGGAACGCGCCAGCGCTGTGATGATGATCCCCATTCCTGCGGCTGGTATGCTTAAAGCTGTCTATGGAGTGGAAAAAGCGCAAGCCGTGCCACTGATTACAGGCGTTGAAATCACCGCAAAATTGCATCATCCTCTTGTACCTTTACCGGAGGGGGCAAGTTATCTCGGCTTCATCTTTGCCCGTGGCGATAGTCCTGCCGCAGTGGAAGAGGCGATTCGGCGGGCGCATTCCTTGCTGAAATTTGATATCAGGCGGGATATCCCTGTACTCAGGACGAGCACGTCAGCCCTTCCTCGCTGAACAGTTTTTCAGTTACTAAAGGATTGTAAGTTCAACAGTAACTCCGCTTTTTTCAATACAATTCCTCTGTTTTTGGGTGTGTGTTCATGTTAACCTCTCCCTTTGCTTTTTACCATTTCTACATATCTTTGCATACCTGTTATGCACTCAATTTGGTTATGCTCATTAATAGAACATCATTGGTAGAAGCAGCTAGAAAGTAAGGAGTGGAGGGTACTATGGCAGTTCAGACAGCGCCTATACAAACAATTAGCCTTAAACTTAGTTATGAACGAGCCAAAAGAGTTCTAGATATCGTATTTACTCTATGTATTGCTGTACCCGTTCTACTATTTAGTGCGGTCATTGCATTGTTGATACTCGCGGATTCAGAAGGCCCTATCCTTTACCGTCAGAAACGAGTAGGGCGTAACGGCGCCGAATTTGAGATGCTCAAATTCCGCTCGATGTACGTCAAAAACGATGACAGTAAACATCGTGAGGCTATTAAGCATTATATGAATGGTAGCAAACTCAATAATGATACAAATTCACCATATAAAATATATAATGATCCTCGCGTCACGAAAGTAGGTAAATTTATCCGTTTAACCAGTCTTGATGAGCTGCCCCAATTTTTGAATGTCTTACGTGGTGAAATGTCATTGGTTGGACCACGGCCGCCGCTTCCTTTTGAAGTTGAACTCTATAGTCTCCACCACAAGCTTCGCCTCTCCGGTAATCCTGGGTTGACAGGGCCATGGCAGATCTATGGGCGCAGCCGCGTGACCTTCGAAAATATGGTCGAAATGGATATCGCTTATCTACAGCGACAATCTTTGTGGGAAGATATCAAACTTATTTTTCTCACCGTTCCTGTCGTAATCAAGAAACGTGGGGGAGCATGAAAACTAACACTGTGTAGATATATATCCATCCACCAGAGAGCGGTCAGGGATCCCTGACCGCTCTCTGGTGGATGGATATATATCTACGCTATTCATATTCCCATGGTTCCTCAACAATTTGCTGTTTGTGCAACACCTGCTCAGTTAAAACGTACTCTACTATTGAGTGAGTGAAATACCAATGAACATAGTAGGGCCAATCCAGGTCATGCCGGTGTTGCTCATATGCTTCAATCCGATGCATGAGCAGGCGGAATTTTGCTGGTTGGACCAGGACTGGGAAAATATTAAGACTTGTTAGCTTCTGGAGAGCCCTGATTACTACCTTATTTTGCTCTGCAGTAAAGGCTACAGTCAATTCTCTTTGCGTAGCGCCAACTACAATACATTGATACTGCTTCATCACATCAAGAGGCAACATACTCCTGTAGCGGAGCGGCACCCACCTCAATGTGTCAAAACGTGGCCCATAGAAGCTGTTCACATATGTTACCATCTCTTTCGCTGTCTTAAGATGTAATATCCACCAGATTGAGAGATGAAAAATGCGATGTTCATTATCACTATGAGGACGCCAACAAGGGGAAGTATAATAGATCAGTATGCATATACGATGTTGATACCTGCGAAAGTATGGTGTCAAAAATACTTTCGCGTGAAGAAGTCACTACGTGTCAACCCAATAGCAACAAAACGGCCAATAGCACCGATTGGTATCACTTCCCAATCGGTGCTATTGACCTCAAAGCGGAAAATTGGTTCTCAGTTAGCGCTTAATGATTTCACCCCGAGACCACGCGCAAGGTCTGGATGGCTTCTTTGGTGCGGCCTTCCTCCACCGGATGATGCACCAGCGAAT
>MNIY01000196.1 GCA_001919995.1 Ktedonobacter sp. 13_1_20CM_4_53_11 | reverse complement strand
GGAACTGTGGAGGAACTTGCCAGGAAATTGTGAGGATCGAAGGGTTAATAGCGTGCGCTGGAGACGGCTGGCAGCGTAAACGTAAAGCAGGCGCCTTTTCCGGGCTGGCTATCGACGACGATTTGGCCGCCATGAGCCTGTACCACCTGTTTCACGATAGCCAGGCCCAGTCCGGTGCCGCCGGTTGCGCGAGCGCGGGAGGAGTCGGCGCGATAGAAGCGTTCGAAGAGGTACGGCAGATGTTCGGGCGTGATGCCAATTCCGGTATCCTGCACGCTTACTTTGACCATAGATTCGATGACATTGGCGGTGATGCTGATCTCTCCACTGCTGGAAGTATGCATGATGGCATTGCTTAACAGGTTGCGGAGAATCTGGGCGACCCGTTCCTGGTCGGCTTCTACACAGGGCAAATCGGTGGGAATATGCACGCGCAGTGCCAAGTTTTTCCGCACCAGGTGTGGTCGCACGATCTGCACTGCCTGGCTGGTGACTTCTGCCAGCGAGACTGGTCTGCGCACCAGGCGCAGTTGACCGGCCTCTGCAAGGGATAAATCCTGCAGATCGGCTACCAGCCGGCTTAACAGTGAGGTCTCTTCATAGAGTGAGGCAAGGGTCTCCGGCGTGGGCTCAAGCACCTGGTCCTGAAGGAGTTCCAGGTACCCGCGAATATTCATCAAGGGAGTGCGCAATTCGTGAGCCACATCGCTGACCAGGTTTCGGCGCAACTGTTCCGAGCGGCTCAGGCTGTCGGCCATTGTATTGAAGGCGTGAGCGAGCGCGCCGATTTCGCCTTTGGCTTCGATGGAAACCCGCTGGCTCAGGTCGCCTTGCTCCATCCGGCCAGCGACCGCCTTCAGCGTGTGAAGAGGTTTCAGAATGGTGTTGGCAAACACCAGGGCCAGTAGCAGGCCGGTCAACCCGGCAATGATGACGGCTAGCCAGAGCGAGCGGTTCACGGAAGTAATAAAATCTGCTTCGGGTGAACCACCTGTGGATAGCTGCGGGACCTGGCCGGGAGGCTTCATATCAGTGGAGATGTAGAGCGGTGCTGAGGTGGTGAAAGTGCTAGTGGTGCTGACCTGCAAGGGCAAGCCAGTTGGTAACGCAAGCGCCTGCCCAATCATTTTGCGGTCCGAGTCAGTGATTACACGCATGTGATGGTCGAATAGGATGATGTGCTGGTGGGAACTGCGCGCTAGTTGTTCCGTCAGCGCCTGTAATGCTTGTTGGTTCTGGTGGCGATGGTAGGCATCGAGCAACGTCGAGATGATCTGCTGATCGTTCTTCGCCTCGTTGTAGATCTGCAGGTTGTTGCTGGTCGCCTGGCTGGCAAACAGGGCGACGGTGCCGACAGCCACCACGACCACCAGCATGAACATCAAGATGAGGCGCAGGCGCAGGCTACTCAGCATCGTCCGCTCTCCTGAACTTATAGCCGATGCCGTACACTGTCTGGAGATAGAGAGGTTGATCAGGATTGGCTTCGATTTTCTTCCGCAGGTTCACCAGGTGAAAGTCTATCGTGCGGTCAAAGCCGTCGTAGTCTAGACCAAAGACACGTTCTACCAGTTCCATGCGACTAAACGTCCTGCCAGGGTGGCGGGCAAGTGTTTCAAGGAGTTTGAACTCCTTTGGCGTGAGGTGGACGGGTTTCCCGCACAGCCAGACTTCATGAGCCTGCAGGTCAATCACCAGATTTCTAAAATGCAGTGTCGATGGACGTTCTTCTGACTGGTAGGTCCGGCGTAGCACGACGCGCACACGCGCAACCAGTTCTCGCAGGCTGAATGGTTTGGTCAGGTAGTCATCGACGCCCAGGTTCAGGCCCAGAAGCTTGTCATCTTCCGTCGCTCTGGCGGTCAGCATAATAACCGGGACATTTGACTCTGAACGCACGATGCGGCAGAGATCGAGGCCACCGACATTGGGTAACATCCAGTCGAGGATAATCAAGTCGGGGGATTCACACCGCGTCAATGCCAGGGCTTCAATGCCTTCGTAAGCCACCAGAGCCTCAAATTGTTCTTTTTCCAGGGAAAGCCGGATCAAATCCACTGTTTTTTTGTCGTCATCCACGACGAGTATTTTACGTTTCATGGTTATGTTCCTGGCCGTTAGAGAGTTTTCTATTGATAGCTAGAGGTAAAGAATAGATAGAATGGCCTGCAATCTCTATCATACAAGAAAGTTGTGAGATTTTAATGAGGAAATTGTAAAGAATATGCTATAGACTGTCTTGTTCGATCGCTTCCAGTTGCGCATTCGCGAGCCAGATCTGGCCTGTGCCATAGCAGGAGTACCTGGTCGAGTGACCGGAAAGCAATGTATGCGTTCAGCTTTGCCGAACGCATACGTGGAGTTTTGATGTATTCTACGCTAGAACAGTATCACAGCGGCAAGACAAAGGATGGGCGAGCCGGGAACAGCGTTTTGAGCACAACCTCCATCTCAGCGTTTACCCATACATCGGGGAACATATCTTGCAACTCATCCAGCGTGCGATGACCGAACAAGACCTGTAAGAAGACCAGTGGCGGAAAGCCCGCACACGCATTGCCCTCGTAAATGGGGACTCGCCAGTGTTCAGCGCTCTCGAGATGACCGCCCTCAAAAGCCAGGCGCAAGCCGCTCTGGTAGAAGTTGAGCTTGACCTCGCCCGTATAGCCCACTAACATGGATTCCGCCAGGCGCTGCTCCAATGCTGGCGCGATATGCCGGATAAACGCTGGCAGGTCGGCCACGCGCACATACCACGCGTAGGGTCTCTCCTGGAACGGAGCCAGTGCGTCTCCCAGCACATCGTACACCGGGTGCATGCGACCCAGCATAAAGCTAATCTCACTCAGCGGCTCTACATCGGGCTTGCTCGTTGGTATCTGCAATCCATAAGCCTGCAACGCGCGCAGCACTGATGGCATCACTGCCTGCACATTCACTCCAGCAGCAGTGTCTATGGCCCATACCTCCAGACCTTTGTCCCGCCTTTTAACCATGGTGAATACGTAACCTCTAGGCGCTCCCGTCGCGTCAACGATCATCAGAAGACTATCTGTCTTATCTCGTTCTGGTTGAGCCTTCCAACCTTCGAGCAGGTAGCGCCAGTAGTCTTCAGAAACATCTGTCCACACAATGCTTGCCGTGCGTCGGCGGTTGTAATATTCCATCACTAACGGAATATCCTCTACTGTAGCCTCACGGAGCGTATACGGCTCGAACTCACCTTCCTTCAGCTTAGGAATGAGTGAGAGGTAGGTGACGCGCTTGCCACCCAGATCCAGGGCATACTCATAGCCAAACTGGCGGTAGAAGTAGGGAATCCCTGTGATGGCCTGCACCAGGTGCCCCTCTGCCTCACTGCGTGCATGCAGCATCTCGAAGAGAGCCCGGATCAACCCGCGATTGCGATAAGCCGGATCGCTAGCCACAATCTCGGGGCGACCAATCGCAAAAAGAACACCCTCATATTCCCAGTTCTGTCGCCACAGGCAGGTACAGGCCACAATAGGTTTGCCCTCTTTATATGTATCTTCCACTACCCCAAAGTCACCGGAACCCATCACGGGATGATCTCCACGCATCAATCTCCATATCCAATACAGCATAAACTCATTCACTGGCTCATCTGCCTTGTTGCGAAAGACCATACTGCACAATTGCGCAATCTTTTCAGTATCTTCCGCTGTAGACCAGCGCAAAATGAGACCATCACCTAAATCACGACGATACGTCGCTGACGCGGCAGGTATTGTTGTAAGCATACTGTCAATCCTTTTTCTGTTAGTTGTGTTGAGAACACGATGCGCCCAAAAAATCAACAAAAACCATGTGGATGTTTGAAAGGGGTCCAAGGATGAGCATGGATGAGCACGGATTAGAGCGTGTGCTTTGTGCTGCTCGGCGTACCTGAAAAGTATCTCAGGCCGTTCTCTCCGCTAGCCAAATGGGCACAATGATCCCCTGGGCTGCTGCAGGGGTCGTAGGTAGGGAAGGTAGAGGTGGAGTGAGAGACACGATCCAGCTGGTGAGCCCTTGCTTCCATATGCAACATGACACTTGCCATGAAGAGCCAGTGTTTTGCATACAAGCGTACTCCTTTCCGTCTGGTCGTGCTACAATAACCACTACAAATATACCTGGCCGACAGAGTGATTGTCAAGAGGCTATCCTGAGATCCACTCATAAAGCGGGAGTGGATCTCAGGATAGCTAAGCAAAATTGTTCCGTCCGTAGAGGACGGCCCGCACGTCATCCAGCGTTCTCGAGTTCACGCGGATCTCTCCGTCGATCGCCGTCACGACGGGGTCTCGGCTGAGTGCTATATCAGCTTTTGAAGAACTCTACCAAGGCAGGAACGAGGACTTCGTCGGCGACGCCGTGGTCTTGACCTGGAAAGAGGCGGTGCCTGGCATTGGGGAGGATGTCTACCAGCGTTTGAGTCCCGTTGTGAAAAAACGCAGGACTCGCTCCTCCGACCATGACGAGCGTGGGCACGGTGACAGAAGCCCACTTCCTGAGTGTCGAGGGATTGCCGCCCATAGTATCTCCCATGATGGTGCCGTCGTAGGGGATGGTATGTGCCACCGCCTCTATCTGCGCCCACATGGGCGAGTTTCGCATTTGGGCAATCATTTCGGCAGGGACGAGCATCGCATCGGTCATGAAGTACTCGACTGCTTCTTCCCGGCGACCTGCTGCGATCAGCTCATTGAGATGCGGGACGTAATCCTGCGGCACCGGGGGGCGACTGTCGTCGATAATGAATGGTGGCTCGTATATCGCTAGTTTCTCGATCTTGCCTCCGAGCAGGCGCGCTGCTTCCAGGGCAAGAACCGCGCTGGAGGAATGACCGAAAACGAACGCGGATCCGCCCGCCTCGGTGATGAGGACGTCGATGTCTTCGACCTCGCGTTCGACTGCATAGGGCGGTGTATCACCGCTGTCACCTCGGCCACGCCGGTCGTAGGCGAGGACGGTGAAGTGCGGTGCAAGGTGAGCTGAAAGTCCTTCCGCGGCTGATCGAGTAGCAGTTGCGGGGGACACCAGGATGAGGGCGGGTCCGTGACCCGATCGAACGCGATGGGGGTGCCGTCTTTCGAAATGACTTTGTTCATTTTCTTCTCCTTTAAATCGACTGTCGCCCGCGTATCAAAGAGTTGCCCATTGTGACTGCCAACTGTACTGATCGATATGTGCTCAGGGACGGCTTTATAGACCCTGTGGATCGAGGCTCCCATCACCTCTTGCAGAGGCTTTTTCCATCCTCTTCTTTCCAGGGCTTGAAGCGCATGGATGATCTCTTGCTCCTCGGTCACCTCGTCGGCTCGGGCCTCAATATAGACGCCTTTGCCGGTTCCGGCCGGAGCCGGCGAGTCATAGACCACGATGGCGACCCGATGGGTGGCTTTGATGTTTTGGGAATGACGCACTTGAGAGGCGGAAACCCAAAAGAACTGGTACTCCTCATCAAAGGCTGCATAGACCGGGGTATTCCAGGGCAAGCCATCCGGGCCAACGGTCGCCAGCGTGATATAGAGCACCTGAGAGAGAATCGCTTTGGCGCTCTCTTCATTTCCATTCATAGAAACCCTCCGGTCTTTCGTTTCCTAGCTGACCTTCGTATACGTCAGGTCGAAGGGACCTGGCACCCGCAAGGGGTGCCACTACATTTCTTTCCTCTCGCGTTTCCTAGCTGACCTTCGTATACGTCAGGTCGAAGTCGTGCTCCCACTTTGTGCCATCAGGAGATTTCTCCCAGTGGGCGGTGATGGTATTGCTGTCTTTGCTCAATTTGCCCTCATAGCGCTGCCAGAAGCCTGGAGATTCCCTCCACATCTTCCACACACCATCCGAGAAGCTCATCTTATAGACCCTGGAAACGCTTCGAGCGTCATAGTAGAGCACTGTGTAATTTGGGGTCGATTCATCTCGGCTGATGAGCCAAATGGCATCGGGTGGAAGAGGTGGTTTATCGCCCATGCGCATGACCAGAAAAGCTCCATCCTGCACCCACTCGAAAGAGACATGTCCTTTTGCTGTTTCGGATGGGCCAGGAAGAAAAGACGCATTTGCTAGTTCCATATTCCAGTCGCCAACCAACACTTCAAGGTGTTTGAGTGCAGGGTTGTGTGGGTGTGAACTCGTCATGCTATGCCTCCTGTTTAGAGAAGCTTTGTCCAGGCTGTCTCAGCTCTGGGGGAAATTCCTGCAGGAGCCAGGAGTTGCCATCGGGGTCGCTGAAGCCGGCGTACTTCACTCCCTGAATATCTGTGATCTCGCCGACTTCCAGTCCACGTTTCACGAGTGCCGAACGCGCTATGTCTATGTCCGCTACGACCAGGTGCAGGCCCTTGACCGATCCAGGCTGCATGGCAGTAATATCGCCCATACCGGTCCCGAAGACGATTGAACACGCCGATCCGGGCGGCGTGAACTGGACAACTCGCATGGTGTCGGTAGGCTGAACATCAACCTCTAATTTAAAGCCGCATTTTTCGACATAGAAGGCTTTGGCGCGGTCAACATCGGATACTGGGACCGGTACCAGCTCAAGTTTCATCTCAGGGACTACGGGAAGATTGTGATCTGGCATCATGATTTCTCCTTTCAATGTTTAAGGTTTTCTTTTTTCTGCTTCCAATACGGTATCCAGGGCGTCAAAGCGCTGATTCCAGAGCTGTGTTATGTGCCTGGACCATGCTTCCAGTTCGAGCATGGCGTGTGGGTTGATCTGGTAGATGTGCTGCTGCGCTCTTTTTTCCACCTGCACCAACTTCGCCTCACGGAGCACTTTGAGATGCTGTGAGATGGCCGGAGGACTGGCAGGAAATTTAGCGTATATTTCCGTTGCAGATAATGGGCCGTGATGCGCAAGCATCTCTAGAATGGTGCGTCTTGTAGGCTCGGCAAGTGCAGAAAATGTGTCCATGGCTATATTATACAGCAATTGCTTAATTAAGTCAAGGCTTAATTCTGACATCCACTCATAAATGCCCCGGAGGTTGCCAGCCGCGTAACAAAGCGGCAATCTTGGGTGGAAGTCCCTGATGGTCAGTTGCATACCCGGAGAGAATGGCTTGGGTGGTCAGCATCTCGAAGAGGCGACCCAGACCGCGCTTGAGCGTGATTTTGCCAGGGGTGCGGCCCTTATGGGGTTCCCAGCCACCAAGTTTGGCCAGCAGTTGCACTTCAGCCCAGTCGAAGGTGACCCCTAAGTTGAAGAGAAAGCCAGCCGCGACCCAGCCCAAAGCCACTAAGGTGCGGATGCCCCGCAGATCCAGCACTTGCACTTCTTCCCAACCCAGACAGGTTTTGAGAAATTTGAAACTGTCCTCCACACTCCACCGTTGGCGGTACATGACAAAGATGCGCATGGCACTGGCGGCATCGGTGACCGGCCAATCGGTCAGCAGCAGCCACGGGTCCCAGTCGGTGCCCAGCACGCGGACCTGCACGAGCCACACCTCGCGCGTGACCAGCTTGCCTTGTCCCTTTCGGCGCACATTGGTCCAGTAGGTTACGCGCAACGGACAGGCCGCCAGGTCCACCGGCACCGGTTGTTGCTTGGGGCGCACTTGCTTGCCACGCTTGACCTGTAAGCTGGTTTCGACCCGCGCCAGCGGGCGCAGTGCTGCTGTGGCTTGGGCAATGTCGCCCTCGATCCACTGCCCCTGCCGATCTTGGAAGGTGACCTTGCGATCAGTATGATAGAGTCGCGCGACCACATGCTCCTGCTGTTCCCAAATCGTGCGCCACACCGCGATATCATCAAAGCCGCTGTCCAACAGCCAGGTCACCGTCTTGTGCACTTTGAGCCTCGTCAGTGCCTGACTCACCGTCTGAAGCGCCCGCTGCACCTCGGCTGGCTCACTGACAAAATCGGGCGCCTGACTACTAAAGAGCCGATGATACAGCAAGCCGCGCCGTCCAGGCGTTAACCCGATCACATTGAGCGTACGATAGCCGGGCACCAACTGCTCATCCAGATCACGCACTGGCATCAGATAGGGCATGGCCTCGGCATAGGGCTTGCGCAGGTCTGAGCCATCAGCGATCAGCCACAGTTCCTCTTCTGGTGCTTGCTCCAACTCTCCTGCACCGCCACCTCCCGCAGGCGCTTGGTCAGCTGCTCCGCATCCAACTCCGAGCGCTGCTTACTCGCTCCGGTTGCCAACCGAATCACGCGTTGCGATCCTTTCTTCCCTTTGCTCAATTCCGCTGACTGGGCCGCGATCTGTTGACAAATCAGACTGCCTGCTCCGATAATGCCTTTAATCGTTTTGCCAAAGGTCTTCTTGGTTCTCTGATCCCCGATCAATCCAGCAAACGGCTTCAGATAGCTTGTCAAGAGATCTTCCCACGTGGTGGTCCACTCCATCTGTCTTTCCTCCTCTTCCGACTCTGGGTCTTCCCTTCATTCTATCACTTCCCTACCCATTTATGAGTGGATGTCAGGCTTTCGGCCAGCAGATCTGCGCGACGCTCCCCAGACAGTTCGCGTGCTCACGCGCCGCGTCGACCTGTTGGCCGAGGTGCTTGACCTCGATCGTGCGCGTGTGCGCGATTGGGGCATGGCCTAGGCCGTGCTGAGCGCCTGGTGGATCATCGAGGATGGCAGACAAGTGGGAAGAACAAATCGCCTGTGCCGAACTGCTGGCCGCGATCGAGCGCTCATAGCAAACCAGCTTTCTTAATCACCCTCACCGTTTGTTCTATTACCTCCCGTTGTGGCGGTTCGAGAATTGACCATAGCAGGTTCGCCGTTTCTTGATACAGGTGCAACGTTGCTATCCCTCGCGCTACAACGGGAGGCACATCTGCTGATCCAGTATCAACGCCTGCCGCGATTCTATGATACCTGGTCCAGGTAGAATCCAGTCCAACGGACTCTTCGATCTGTCGATAGTAGGTACTGTCGCTCTTCACCAATACCCCACGTTGAATGGCTACGATGAGCGTCAACTGCGAGAAAAGACTCGCAACCGCGTAGGAGAGCGCTAATTCGTCGCCACTCACCAGCTCGTTCAAGACCTTGTGCGCCGATTCGGCAGCTATCATCAAGTAGAAGTTTGCATTCCTGCTGGCAACCGCTGCAAGCGGTTGCCAGTTAAAGGCATCTATCTCCTGCATGAGCCTTGTTACAGAGCCATCTTTATCCAGCAGCACCCGTCTTCGACCCGCGGTAAAGAGGAAAGCCCGCTCTGGATTCGTAAGCCTGCTTTGGATATCGGTAGCATTCGTTGCTGCAACGCTTACTAAACGACCACTGCGGTAGAAGAACCGCTTCTGAGGCAGTTTTACTGCATCGCGCACAAAGCAGGCAATATCAACATCGCTATATGGTCTTGCCTCCCCTCGCGCGAAACTCCCACCCAGGATGATGCCCACAATGTCGTCGTTGTCGAGCTCGGCG
The DNA here is from genome assembly GCA_001919995.1 of Ktedonobacter sp. 13_1_20CM_4_53_11. Next base: position 1,257 of record MNIY01000196.1, on the reverse strand, counting down.
ACGAGCGCGTTCAAAAACTCCTCAGACAAAGTTGGCGCTTCATAACGCCCGCCAGTTTCGTTCAGTTCTGTTGGATCGGCCATGTTTTTTCACCATGTTCATGTAAACCAGCTGGCAATCCTACAAAAAAAGTGCGCTGCTTTTCGTCTCAATAGTGATAGACCAGAGGCACTCACGCCGCATTACTTCCTCGGGTGCTCGTTGAAAAAGCGCACCATCTCGGTGGAGGCATCGGGTCCTTTCGGCTCGGTAAAGGAGCCACTGGAACTGCCACCTGACCAGGCATGACCTGCATGGTGGACGATCCACTTCTCCACGATAGCCTGACCGCGTGCGTCACGGTAAGTGAAACGCGTGTAGGCATGGCCGCCGACTACATGCCCTTGTTCCACCGCAGCGCCTCCCGCGGGCTTCCGCCCATCATTGATCCCTTGCAGCCACTGGTCGAGCATGTGGTCCGCGTTGATGGTGGCCACAGTTGTATCGCGGTCCCCGTGGAACATGATCAATGGAATGGCCTTCGCCAGTTGCCGCATCTGCTGGGATGTCCCCTTTTTCATCGCCGCGAACCCCGAGGGGAGATCGTGCGCTGCCCCGTAGGCAAGTCCAGAATGCACGCCGACGGCGGCATAGAGGTCGGGATAGGTCGCGGCCATGATGGTAGCCATGGCGCCTCCTGCCGACATCCCTGCCACGTAGACCCGCTTAGCATCGATGTGATACGCGCTGATGATCTCCCGCGTGATCCCGGCGATGAGGGACGGTTCGCCCTTGCCACGATGCTGGTTGGCCGGCTGGAACCAGTTCCAGCACTTCGAGCTATTGGCAGATTGCGCTTGCTCAGGATAGGCGACAAAAAAAGTGTCCCTTTCCGCGAGCACATTCATACGCGTGCCGGCGGCAAAATCAACGGATGACTGGGTACAGCCATGTAGCATGATCACCAGGGGCAGCGGCTGTCCCGCATAAGCGCTGGGGATATAGAGTTTGTAGGCGCGTGTGCCGGCCGCGTTGCTAAAGGTCCTATCAATAAACTGCCCACTCGTCTGAGCAGGAGAGGGCGGCGCCCCTGGCATGACCCGGCGTATGCGCTCTGTGGAACTGCGTATGCTTTCAGGCGACCTTTGCGCTCCATGAGAGTGTACTCCCGGCGCGGCGGCAGGCCGACCCTCCGCAGATCCCGCAGGTGTATCATTACCAGGGACTGTGCCTCGCCTCGATGACTCAGTAGAGGTCTCCGTCGCAGAAGGCTTCTCT
>MNIY01000154.1 GCA_001919995.1 Ktedonobacter sp. 13_1_20CM_4_53_11 | reverse complement strand
TGAGCAGGTCTTTGAAGATGTGCTTGACTTTGCTGGGGCTGCCGATCATGCCAATGTATCTGGCGTTGGTCTCAAGGGCCGCGCGGAGGGCGTCCTTATCCAGGTGGTGGCCGCGGGTGACGATGACGACCCAGGTCGCCTCGTCGGGTTCCAGTTCGCGGATGGTCTGTGGAATGTCACCAAACTCCAGCTGTACTTTATCGCCAAAAACGATGGGGTCGGCCAGGTCGCGGCGGTCATCTACGACGACGATACGGAAATCAAGTTGCGTTGCCAGGCGTGAGAGCGCCTGGGAGACGTAACCAGCGCCCGCGAGAATGAGGCGTGGCTCGGGTCGCAATATTTCGATGAACACCTCCAGCGTCGCACCACAACTGCCAACGGCCTCTCCCTGGTCGGCATCCATGTGGAAGTGGGTGACGTAGGTTCTGCCCTCTTGTATCGCTTGTAACGCTTCATGGGCTACGCGCCCGTCGATATTCGGTCCCGAAAAACTGCCATAGGTCGTACCATCGGCGCGGACAACCATTTTTGTGCCAACGCCACATGGTGCGGCCCCGACGGTTTTGACAACGGTGGTGATGGCGATGCGTTCGCCCTTCTTTAAGGATGACTGTATATCGTTGTAAATGGATGTGGCGTTCATTAGTTTTCCTCTTACCTTGAAGGCTGTGCTCAATGATTGAGTATCAATCGTGTTGTATGTAATATAGCACAAAATGGGGGAAGGAAGAAACCTTATGCAGCCGCTGGCGTGGTTGTGGTTGCCACCGTCGTTGTGATCGTATTGAGCCGGCGGAGAACCCGGCGTCCCCTTTGATACTTACATCATATCTAACTTTTAACCTCTTTTTTGGTCCCCGGAAAGAATATATATGTAGCCGTGCTCAGCGAAGTAGCGGATTTGAGAGCGTCAGAGAAAGTGAATGAAGAGGTTCGTAGCCTCAAGCGGTGAAGGAGGGAAAAAAACAGGTTACTATGGCTTTGGCTTCTCCTATGCTATTGCCCCTGCATCCGGCTTTTGTCCCCATGCCAACGTGTTTCAACTTGACAGAATATGTTGGTTCTTGTATACTAGTTAGAACAAATATTCGAATAATTAGAACAGGAGTGTTAGATGAGCGACCGCAGTAGTGGGCAGAAACGTGAAGAACAGCGCGCCCGTATGTTCAATCCGAACGAACACTTGATGCAGTTGAAAAGTAGGGAAGGTTCCAAAGACTATTTGCCTGTGCAATGGCGATTGGTCTGGTTCAGAGAATTATGTCCGCAGGGGACAATTGACACCGAGGAGGTAGAGGTGGACCTTGACCGGGAGATGGAGGAAGAGGTCTTTGTGTGGAACGCAGAGAGGCGGCGCAGCGAGAAGGTAGTGAAGCGAGCGAAAGGCTACGCACGTTTCAGAGCGACCATTAGCGATGGAAAAGGTGGCAGGGCTACTGGAACGAAGTCAGAGTGTGCCGCTAGCTTCCCAGACTACATAGAGAAAGCTGAGACCGGGGCAATCGGAAGAGCTTTAGCTGCTTTGGGATACGGCACACAGTTTGCGCCAGAGTTGAACGAGGAGCATCGTATCGTGGATTCACCAGTAGAGCGGGGTGGCGCTTCGCAGGTTGAGAGTAACGATAATAACAACGGGCGCAAGACGCTGGCTACGGTTCGTCCTGCCGCGACCAGGAGCAATGGCACAGCGAATGGCGATGGACAGTCTGCTGCGGCGGCGGCAGAGGCGGCCCCTGATGGCGCAGCTACGGAGCAGCAAATCAGCAGTATTCGCAAGCTGTGTGAACACCTGGGCAAGCCAGAGCCAGAACATATAGAGAGTATGAGCTTCGCCAGCGCCAAGGAATTGATCGGGCAACTGAGCCAGGAGTACCGGCAGAGCCGCAGCAAAGCCTCCTAGAAAGTGGATAGAATGACCTTAGCACAGCTTGAGTATGCACAGGAGCGCATGCAGCAGAAGTGGTACGAACTGGCGATGGCGGAGCAGCGGGGAGTCGCTGCACCTGTTCTTGAGCGTATGTATAATGCCTATGTGCTGGCTATGGAGGAGTACAATCGCCGCAGGGAAGAGTACCAGCGAGAAATGCAAGCTGAGAGCGACCCCGAGGCCGTAAAGCAGAAACGAGCTGCCGGGTCTGAAGCGCCATCCTCTTCTGCAAAAAGGGAACATGCGAAAAAGGCTTCATGAATTGAGGCCGTTATAAAGAGAGAAAGTACAGGGAGCATGACATTCATACCATGCTCCCTGTACTTTCTTTCTGCAACTTTAAAGCCTGTGATATACTTCCTTGTATTATTTTCTGTACTGGGAGGATAGCTAGCCTTGCAACATTGTACTGTTTGTGGGTCAGAGATACCCGACGATGCCCGTTTCTGTAGTAAATGTGGGCATACACACAATCAAGTTAGCACGATAGATGAAGAGACAACAAATACAGATACCTCTTCGGCAAAGGGAGAGCAGTCAGAGGATGTCACAGCACTGAGTACTCAGGAACTGGCACATTCCGAAGGAGCAGCAAATGGTCATCAGTCAGAGGATGTTACGGCGGTGAGCACACAAGAACTTGCACATGCCAAAGAAGAGGAGCATGTGCAAAAGCCGGAAGATCGACAGCAGCCGGAAGATGTTACCGAAATAAACACGCAGGAACTGGCGCATCCTGAAGATGGAGAACGAGAAGAAGGGGGTGTATCTGAGGAGCCGGCAGTGATGGAGGCGCCAGCTCCTTCTCAGGAGGCTGCCGGTGCTGATGAACCGGGCGCTCAGATCAGTACGCCGCAAGCCATAGAAGATGAGGCAGAGTCACAGCCTACTATTCAGAACTCAATTTCTCCTGCCTCAAAAGCCAGGCGCGGCTCAGGGTTGCGATGGGTACTGCTAGCGATAGTATGCATACTCGTGCTTGCTGGTAGTGCGGGCGCGCTGCTGTTCTTTTTACATCAACAAACAGCAGCGACTTCTGCTGCCCCCCTTGTCGGGACAAGCCCGACTTCAAGTACTGGCACCACCCCGTTAAATACCGCCTGTCCAACGACCACGGGTTCGAAGTCCACCCCTTGCGCTACAACGATAATGGGCCTGACGCCTGTTGCGGGCACCAAATCTGTCTTCAATATTACCTTCTCCGGGGCAGTCAAGGGGGACATGACAGTGACCAGTCTCGCCAAGTGTGGCCCATCGACTTCTGGTACAGAGTATGATCTCTATTTCATCGGGTCGGTTGGAGGGACACAGTATACGTACGTCTCCAGGGTTCCAACCTATAAAGGTCCTGCAACTTATGGCACCGGGCAAGTCTCGGTTGTGTTTGCGCAGCAGCCTTTGTCGACGACAGCGGTTTGGGGCAATTCTGGCAATGCTCCAGCAACGGTTACTATCAATAGTGATTTGAAGTCTGGTTCGATGGAAGTTGATCTCGCTGGCGCGTCTAATTCAGTTCATATTTCGGGGAATTGGGCCTGTGCTTGATAGCGGGAGATATTGGCTCAGAAGAAGCGTTTCTTTCTCTTGACATCTAATCTCTAATTCGGTATGGTTAGGACTACGAAAACGATGTGAGTACAGACTAGCTGCGGTACAGCCATGATCCACGAACATAAGCCACCAGGTTTTGCGTTGGATGAGAAGCTCCACCTTTAGACATGGTGAGTTCTCACATCATAGCAAAGTAAGAACTATACTTTCCCCTTGAAGGAGACCTACATGAGCCTGCCTCTCAGTGGCATACGGATACTTGACCTCTCACGCTTACTTCCCGGAGCCTACGCATCGCAGATGATGGCGGATTTTGGGGCCGATGTGATCAAAGTTGAGGAACCAGAAAGTGGTGACTACGGGCGTTTTATGCCGCCTCATGGCCCTGATGGGATGAGCCTGTATTTCACGGCGATCAATCGCAATAAGCGCAGTATTACGTTGAACCTCAAGAAGGAAGAGGGGCGCGATGTTTTTTTGAGGTTGGTACGCGACGCCGACGTGGTGCTGGAGAGCTTTCGCCCAGGGGTGATGGACCGGTTGGGGCTGGGCTATGAACAGCTTAAGGCAGTTCAGCCGGGGATTATTTATTGCGCGATTAGCGGCTATGGGCAGGATGGTCCCTATCGACTGCGCGCTGGCCATGATTTGAACTATGCTGGCTACGCAGGGCTGCTACACTATAACCGTGGGGTTCAAGGCGAGCCAGCGATGCCGCCTACGCAGCTGGCCGACCTGGCAGGTGGAAGTTATATGGCCGTCATTGGTATCCTGACTGCCGTAGTAGGGAGGGCGCAGACGGGGGAGGGGCGCAAAATCGATGTCTCGATGACCGAAGGGGTGATGTCGCTCTTGCCCCTCGTTGCCACTGCCTACCTGAATACGGGCAAGGCTCCTCGCCCCGGTCACTCCAGACTCGATGGCGGTCTCCCCTGTTACAATATTTATGAGGCTAAAGATGGCAAATATGTGACGCTTGCCGCGCTGGAGCCAAAGTTCTGGCATACATTTTGTACCCACATTGGTCACCTTGAATTGCTGCCATTCCATACCCCAGTTGGGCCTGGAGAGCGCGAAGAGGCAATAGAGGTGCTGCGCGCCATCTTCAAAACAAAGACGCGAGACGAGTGGGTGACTGAACTTGCCGAGATCGATGCCTGTGTTGGTCCGGTCTATGATATAGTTGAGGCGTTGAATGATCAGCATACACAAGCGCGCGGCGTTACCGTGACTAATGGGAGCGCAGAGGAGCCATTTAGCGCGCTGCGGAGTTTCCCGCGCATATCTGGTGTTGAGGGTGAGCAGCGCTATGCTCCACCAGAAATGGGTGAGCAGACGGAGGAGTTGTTGCGCGAGGCAGGCTATAGCGACGAAGAGATAGCGCAATTCAAAACAGGGGGAGTGATATGAATGTACGCCAGGTTGTTCAACAGGCTGAACAGCTCATGGAACAGTACCTCGATGACTTGAAAACGACGGTGAACATCGACTCGGGTACCTATACCAAACGCGGCATCGATCGCGTCGGCGCTTATTTACAGGAGCGTTTTCAGTCATTTGGCTTCTCCACGCGCATTGATCGACAGGAACAGTATGGCAACCACCTCGTTGCCGCACATACAGGTAACGCACCCCAGGGACCCCGAATTTTGCTGATAGGTCACATCGATACCGTTTTTCCCGCGGGCGAGGTGGAGCGCCGGCCATTCGCGATTAGCCAGCAAAACGGGAGACATATCGCAACCGGGCCGGGCGTGCTGGATATGAAATCGGGCGTACTGATCGGTTTATATGGCTTACATATCCTCATAGACGCGCAGCAAGCAAATTACCAGAGCGTGACGTTTGTCTGCAACAGCGACGAGGAGATAGGTTCCCCAAGCAGCAGGCCGCTGATTGAGGAACTGGCCAGGCAGTCCGACGCTGCTATTGTGCTGGAGCCGGGACGAGCTAAAGCGACGGTCGTATCCTCGCGGCGGGCATCAGGGCAGTACCGCGTCGAGGTGCGGGGAGTCTCTGCCCATGCAGGGGTCGAGCCTCAGCGCGGGCGCAATGCCATCCTCGAGCTTTCCTACCAGGTGCAGAAGATGCAAGCACTCAACGGCACCATTCCTGGAACAACGCTCAGCGTCGCCGTCATCCATGGTGGCGAACGCATGAATGTCGTCCCGGACTATGCCTACTTTGATATGGATGTGCGGGCCAGCGATCAGGCGGGAATAAAGGCGATCGAGGCTGCTATGAGCGGGGTGGTTACGCAGAAGGTCCTGGATGGAACGCAGATCACACTCAGCGGCAGAATGCTCTCGGCGCCTTTTGAACGTAACAAACGCAACGCTTTCCTTGTTCAACTGGCCAGGGAGGCTGGCAGCGAGCTGGGTCTGAATATCGAGGAATTGGGTAGTGGGGGCGCATCGGATGCTAATAACACGGCTGCAGTAGGACTGCCGACTATTGACGGGCTGGGCGCGGGCGGTGGTTTGGCGCACAACCCTGGCGAGTATGTTGAACTGGATTACTTGCCGACGCGTATCGCATTGTTGGCGGGTTTAGTTGAGAAGATAGGCGATTACAAAGTTTGAGTTAAGAGCAAAGCTGATGAAGGTTGGGAAACAACATATATACGATTTACCGGTCAATGACATTACCAGCCTGGGGTCGTTGGCGCAGTTGTTGGAGCAGGAGGCAAAGGCTCGTGGAGAGGTATTGCCGCCAGCAGTGCGCCTGCAGATCGGTGAGCCAAGTTTTCGCACACCTGAACACATACGCATGGCAGCTTACCAGTCCATTGAGCGTGAACCCTTAACGTATGGACCCGCGGCCGGCTGGTCATGGCTGCGGGAATTGCTGGCGGCGAAAATTGAGCGCGTGAACGGCTACGCTGTCGAACCAGAGCAGATAGCGATCGCAGCGGGCGGAACAGGTGCGATTCTGGCGGCGCTGACGGCGACGGTTGGGCCTGGTGACGAGGTGCTGATCTCTGACCCCCATTGGCCACAATATCTTATGCAACTGGCCTGTTGTGGTGCTACCGCGGTACACTATCCACTTGACCCGCGGAACGAATGGCTGCCGGATGTGGCAAAGATGGAGCGTTTAGTCACGCCGCGTACCCGCTTGTTGGTTATCAATAGTCCAGGCAACCCCACTGGCGCCGTTTTTCCCGCACACCTGATGGCTGAATTGCTGGATTTCGCGCGCCGCCATGATCTTTACCTGCTTTCGGACGAGTGCTATGACGAGCTGGTATTTGAAGGGGAACATGTCAGCCCTGCCACTATGCTTTCGCGCGACGAGTTTAATGCCGGGCGCGTCATCTGTGTCTACACGTTCTCCAAGACCTATGCTATGACAGGGTGGCGCATCGGTTACGTCGTGACGGGAAGACAACTCATGAAGACGATCGTGGATGTGCTGAATGCCAGTTATACGAATATCAGTACACTGGTGCAGCGAGCCGCGGAGGCAGCGTTAACAGGCCCGCAGGCGTGTGTTGCCGAAATGAGGCAGACGTATCAACGGCGCCGTGACCTGGCGGTGAAGTTGCTCAAGGAGAGTGGGCGCTACGTTTACACTCCACATGGAGCTTTTTATGTGCTGGTAGATGTCACGAGCCCTGGAGTGACGCGGCGGAGTGGACGGCAGTTCGCGCTTGACCTGTTACGCGAACGCAATGTTGCCGTGGCTCCTGGTAGTGGTTTTGGTTCTGTTTCGCAAGAGTTCGTGCGTATTACTCTTGCGGCTTCGGACGAGGAGATCGAGCGCGGTGTGCGGGAGATTTGTGCGTTCGCAGATAGATGAGAAGTGAGCGGTCACTTATAGGCGACGATGCCATAGGCCTCAGGTCTCCGTACTACCCTGGTAAAACCCGCTTCATGTAGACGGCGCAAAACACCCTTGCTCACAGTACCGCTCGATTTGCTGTTCAAATCCCCAATGTAGTGAAAAAGCCTGCCTCCCTTTTTGAGTACGCGAAACAATTGCTGGTAGAAAACGCCTGAATAGAGCTCACCGGCGAGGCTAAAGACGGGTGGGTCGTGTATGATACGGTCGAATGAAGCGTCCACGAAAGTGGGGACAACCTCAAAGGCATCGCCCATGATTTGCTCGATTTTGGGATTATCAAATAACTCCCGTGACCAGGGGTTGAGCCTGGCGATCTGTTGTGCCCCTGGATCAAGTTCAATGGTTACAACGTGCTGTGCAGTCCTGGCAGCTTCAATGGCAGTGTAGCCAAGGCCGGTTGCTGTGTCCAGGACGTTGCCCACAATAGGAGCGATTGTAGCAACTTTCTTCTGTGTATCCTGCATCGGATCAATATCTACGATGCGGTGCATAGTAAAGCCTGCGATCAACATACTCGGGATACCACGCGTTGGTAGGAGGCTACAGACGCGATTAGTATCCTCGGAGAAGACCTGGATAGTTTTTATGCTTCCGTCCTCGACGACAAAGCAGTTGACGTGAGATTTATTGATCTTCACGACGTCCTGCCAGCTCAAACGTTCACCGTCGGGGAAACGCAGGCCCTCGGAGGTCAGGGTAGTAGTGATCGTTGATCTGCCCAGATCCGGTGAGATCACGATCGATTGCTCTCCCTTTTGCCTGGCGGCAAGGAGTTGTTCGGCCTGGACAAAGGATAGGACGATGGGTTCTTTCATTGCGGTTGCTCCAGAGCCCATCTAGACCAGCGCGTAGAGTATGAGCCCGTCCATCATTTTGTGCTGTTCAACCTGGCCATCAATGCGCAGATATTCGAGGTGGGAGAGCGTCTCAGCAACGGCCATGCGTCGTGACTCGTTGCTTTTCAGACGCTGTCCGAAGAGTTTCTCCGCCAGTTGGTAGGCGTTCTGCGGTTTTTCATCCAATAAGTTCATGATCTGCGACTCGCGCTCCTCATGGTGCTCTATGATCTCCTCGACACGCCCGGCGAGGTCTTTGAAGGGTTCACCATGACCCGGCAAGACGATGCTTGCCGGCAACGTGGAAACTTTGCGCAAGGAATCCAGGTAATCACCTAGCGGATTCTTGCGATCATATTCCGAGTAAAGACCGACGTTCGGTGTGATACGCGGTAGGATGTGATCAGCGGCCAGGAAGACGTCGTCGCTTTCACGGTAGAGGCAGATATGGCCATCGGAGTGTCCAGGAGTCCAGATGACGCGGTATCGTTCCCCGGACAGGTGGAGATACTGGCCGTCCTCGGCGAGTGTGATTTCCTCAAAAGGGGGGACTTTGATAATATTGTGAAGCTGCTCAGGACTGGCCTGAGAGAACCAGGGTTCACCGATTGGCATGCCGTGCTGCCTGAAAAAGTGCGAGACCTGGGTGAAGCGCTCAGGATAGATGTCTTGCCAGAGAAAACGCATATTATTTGCATCAATGGGATGCATATAGATGGTTGCGCCGCTCCGCTCGTGCAGCTCTCCTGATAGGCCGATATGGTCAGGATGATCGTGAGATAGTACGATAGTACGTAACGTATCGATGCTCAGGCCAGCTTTGTGCAGCCCTGCCGCGAAGGCTACACGCGCATCGGGCGTACCCATGCCGGCATCGACAAGTGTCCAGCCATCATCGCCGACGAGGGCGTACATGTTGACGGTGCGAAGGGGAAAAGGTATAGGTAACGTGAATTTCCAGATTCCGGGAGCCACTTCGCCGGCTTCAGGTAAAGGTAACATATCGTGATGCCGCGCTGAGGTGACCCTGCCGGGTACCTGTTCTGGTGAAGGTTGTTGCATTTGAGGAGATATCCTTTTGTCATCCGGTTTTGTAAGATATTAGAGATGCTATTCTACTTTGATTGTATGGTGTAGGTGGAGGTTGTGTCAACTTTGTTTGGTTGAATCACTGCCAGCAGCGGGTGTCCCTTCCTGACTCTTTACAGTCCTACTTAGCTGAGCTTAATAACTTTTGCAGTTCATCAATTATTAAGACTCGTATATTTTATTTATTCTCTTTGTATATCAAAGTGCATCTTTCGTCTATCGTATTCTCGCTCTTCTCATAAGTTATCCACAAGTTATCCACTTACTCATAACGAAATTGGTGGATAAACCCCTTTCATATTTCGCATATTATCTGTTATAATCCGAGTGGGGAAAAGTGGGGAATAGTGGTGAGTTTGTATGATTCTTGTAGAGAAGAGAGTGGAGCATTCCTGAATACGGGAGAATATTCAGGGATGCTTCGCGAGGGACCACCACTACAACTCGTTTCTAGACGGTTAAAGAAGGTACCAGCCACAGGTTCAGTTATGTTTCTTGGCGAACATGAGCATACAATCGATGCGAAAGGGCGTATGGCGGTCCCAGCCAAATTCAGGGCTCAGATGGATCGCGGGGGCGTCATAAGCAAAGGTATGGGTGTTTGTCTATCGGTGTATACTATGCAGGGCTGGGAGGAGAAATCGGCTGAGCTGGTGTCTGGGAAGTCCAGTGATGAACTGCGCGACTTTGAGCGGCGCATTTATCCTAGTGCCAGCGAGATAGAGCTAGATGGGCAGGGACGTATGATCATACCCGCCAAGTTGCGTGCTTACGCTGAACTGGGTACTGAAGTGACAGTAGCCGGCGTACGAGACCATTTTGAGATCTGGGATCGTGCAACTTGGCAGTCATATCAAGAGAAACTAGAGGCTGAGGGGGGGACGAACCCCTTCTAGCAGCTGAAAATAGCACGAGAACAGACGAATACGGAAAAGATGCAAACACAACATATGCCGGTGATGCTGGAGGAAGTATTGAAGTTTCTTCGGCCAGCGCCTGGAGGGCACTATATCGACGGCACGGCAGGCGGAGGTGGTCACACCGAGGCAATACTTGAGCGGACTGCTCCCGATGGGAAAGTCCTGGGGATAGATACCGATGTCCAGGCGCTGGCAAGAGTCAGGGAACGACTCGCGGAGTCAGTGAGCAGTAGGCGACTAGTTCTAGCACATGGAAATTTCGCTGAACTGGCCCGTATCGTAAACGAGGCCGGTTTTATGTCTATACAGGGTATATTGCTTGACTTAGGTTTCTCGTCGCACCAGATGGATAATCCTGAGAGAGGCTTCTCTTTCAGTGTCGATGGACCATTGGATATGCGGTTGGATCAGTCACAGGGGATATCAGCTGCCGACCTGGTGAATAGCGCAAGCGAACAAGAACTGGCTGATATTATCTGGCGCTACGGCGAAGAGACGCGTTCACGACAGATTGCCAAACGTATTGTGCGCGAACGGGCAAAGGGAGCGATTACGCACACCGCGCAACTTGCGCGGCTGGCTGCGGCTGGCGTCCCTTTTAAGCCGGGTGCAATACACCCGGCGACAAAAACGTTTCAAGCCTTGCGCATTGCCGTCAATCATGAATTAGAGCGGCTGGAGGAAGCTCTGCCACAAATGTTGGATGTATTGAGCGCGCGTGGGAGAGATGAGACGGATGGGAGGCAAGCGGGAAGGATGGTGATCATCTCGTTTCACTCGTTAGAGGACCGGATAGTTAAAGAGTTTATGCGGCGTGAGGCCAGGGATTGTATCTGCCCACCGCACGTTCCTGTATGTGTATGTGGTCATAAAGCGCGGTTACGCCTTTTGACACCAAAGCCAGTGATACCTACTTCCGAGGAGGTTATCGCTAATCCCCGCGCCCGGAGTGCTAAGCTGCGGGCCGCTGAAATAGTTGTTAGTTCGTAGTGCGTCACTGTAGGTAGGGGACAAGGTCTTGCGCCCTAATTACGAAGGAACGCAATGTTATGTATCGCCTGAACAATCGGATTGGTGGCCCACGAGCATTACCACCAAAGCCTATTCTGGCTGCGAAGAGACGACGACAACTACACCCATTCTTCTTCTCTATGGGTCCAGTAGCCTTGAGCATCAGCAGCGTGCTGTTAATTGGCTTGATGGCTATCCTATACCTGACGCAATTGGGGCAGGCCGTCTCCGCGAATCAAAAGCTACAGGATTACCTGGCGCAGGAGGCGACGTTGAGGCGGCAGAACCAGGACCTGGTCTATGTTATCTCGCAGGAGCAATCGCCTGAATATATCGCTGGTTCTGCCAAGGCTTTAGGTCTCGTCCCGGCAGATCCAAAAATAGTGAAAGTGTTGACCATTAAGAACCTGGAACGTATTCGACAGATTGATTCACATCTTCAACCATGATGAACGCGAAAGGAGCAGTAGATGAGTATTGAGTTGCGCCGTGCACGCAATCGGCAGATGCTCATTTTCTTGCTTGTTTGCGTTGGCATGGTAGCCCTGATAGGCAGGCTCTATTTCTGGCAAGTGGTGCGTGGTTATGGTGCGGCGGACTGTACACATGGATATGGCCTGGCGCAGTGTGCGAACCTTGAACATATACAAAATCAACAATTGAATGCTCCTCGTGGGCTGATTTATGACGCACAAGGACATATCCTGGCGACCAATGTGGTGCGTGATGACGTGTACATTGAGCCATATCAGTTCTCGGCTGACCATTCGGCCGATACCTTCCAGAGTGAGCTGGCGAAACTGGTTGATACATTACACCGGGTATTGCCGGCCGTTTCGCAGGAGACACTGTACAAGGATTTCAACCTGGGATATCAGACTGTGCGTATCGCCAGCCGTATCGATCCAACGCAGAGCGAAAAGTTGCGCCGTTTGCAACTGCCGTATGTCTTCCTGGAGCCACGCACGTGGCGTATCTATCCAGGTGGTACATTAGCCGCGCAGGTACTGGGCTATGTCCAGCAGGATGACCAGAAGAGTAACGGTATCTATGGGATTGAGCGGCAGTACAATACGTTGTTGACTGGTAAGCCAGGCAGCTTTACAGCGGAGTTTGATCTTAGCGGCAATCCGCTGGTCGTAGGGGCGAGTTCAGAACAGCCGGCCGTCAATGGGGCAGACTTGACGCTGACCATTGACAGCAGTATGCAGTACATGACACAGACAGCCCTGGCTGATACCGTGAAGCAATTGGGGGCGGAGAGTGGAACGGCTTTGGTCATCAATATCCGTACTGGCGCGATAGTGGTGATGGCGGGAGCGCCAACGTTCGATCCGAATCAGTATGGCAAGTCTGCTACGCTGACGGGTTGCCTTGGCCAGGAAAGCGTCTTTTTCAATCCAGTAGTGTACTGCGCATACGAGCCAGGTTCGATAATGAAGGCTGTTACCATGGCGGCGGCGCTTGACCAGGGGTTGATTACACCGGATACAACATTTGATGATCCGGGATACAGGACGTTCAATGATGCACCAATGGTCGTGAATTGGAACGGGCTTGCCTATGGTACCGAGTCGATGACGCAGGTGCTCGAGCACTCTGCCAATGTTGGTGCGGCGTATGTGGCGCACGATATACTTGGGGCGAATCGCTACTATCCTTACCTGGCGAAATTTGGTTTTGGTCAAGCGACGGGAATCAGCCCCCAGGAGGAGAAGGGATCCTATCGAACGCCGACCAACAGCCCGAGGCTATGGTCGCCCAGCGATTTGACACGCCAGGCTTTTGGGCAGAGCATCTTTGCGACACCCCTGCAGGTGGCAATGGCGTACGCAACGATTGCGAATAGTGGGGTGATGATGCACCCGTACCTGGTGTCTGCTATCAACAATAATGGACGCATCGTAACGACACAACCTGAAGCCCTGCGGCGTGTAATCAGCGCGCACGCAGCAACATTATTGACTAGCATGCTTATGCATTCGGCTACTAATGGCCTTGCTCAACCCGCACAGGTTCCAGGCTACACAATTGCGGCCAAGACGGGAACTGCTACGACGCAGGGACTCACGAGCGACAAGACTGAAGCTTCGGTGGCAGGATTTATTCCTGCGACGAATCCGCTGTTCGTAATTCTGGTGAAAATAGACCGGCCACAGGCGACAATCTATGGCGGTACTGCGGCTGCTCCATTGTGGAAGGCAATTGGACAACAATTGATGTGGTACTACCATATCCCACCTGATGCGCCATAAGCTGATAGCGAACGTAAGCGCTGATATCTGAAGCTATGTGAGATAAAGAGGTTCAAATGAGATTGAAAGATAACAATAATTTAAATAGATGTAAGGATGAAACGCTGAGTGAGACCTGGCGGGAGTTATTAGGTGCGTATACATTGGAACCGAGGGAAGATAGGGGAGAGGGAGTAGCGCCAACTGCGCTGGTGGATGATCCCTGGAGCCAGCTGCAGAATGTAGAGGGAGTGGAGATGGTTGATCTGCAACAGGTGCGGCTAGCCACGGTGCATGTCTCATTAAGTGAGGCCGAGATGGAGCGGGCTCTGCAAGTAATGCAGGAGCAGCCAGTTGAGGATAATGCGCAGAGGTAGAAAGTGCGAGTTGTTTGGTATGAGGTGAATAGACAAAGGGAACACTATTTACATCGCCTGAAAGAGTATTTTTTATGAGTACCTGGTTGTAGTGCGGGATGTGTTGTCCCCTGTCAGGACAAGGCGTATGCCTGAAGAGCCATGCTGGCTGGATGCCCTGATAGAGTTCGGCATCTGTTCGCGATATACTAATGTCTGCTCCTGTAGGGATGCCTACAGATGTGTCGTCAACCTGCTAGCTGAAATAAGTATAATAGAAAATTTGTTCTATGTCAAGCTTTTAAGTGGGAAATGTGAAACACGCATGGTACTAGGCTTCCGTAGACAATCGAACAAAGATACAAAGGTGCAGTCATCATATGTATCCCACCAGATGGGGAGGCAGCGACGCAATGATCACCTGCCGCCGCCCATGCGTTCACCAGTACTGGAGTCCCTGGATCGTGGTAAAACCAGGCGAACGGGTACGAAGGGAGCGAATGCAAGTAGAAGCAGGCGCTCTGCCACGCCAGGCAGTAGAGTGAGCTACGCGACTGGAGAGGCTGTGGTGGCTCGTCCCGTGCAGCCGCGCAAGAGATTGCCTCGCTCCAGCAAGCGGAGCGTAAACGTCGTGAGGCAGCAGCGCTCAGGAATAACAGCTGGGTGGCGATTACAGGGATTATGGGAGCCGGATCAACAGGATGCAAGTGCGCAGGCCATCAGCGAAGAGGAACAGAAGAAGCTGGCGGAGCTAGAATTAGACATGCGGCTGCCGCGCGTTGCCGGTAAGATCGACTCCTGGCTGCTGATCATTGTGCTGGTGTTACTTTGTACCGGCCTGGTGATGGTCTATAGTGCGAGTTCTTTTGTGGCCGCGCGTGCTTATGGCGATGCATCGTACTTCTTTCAGAAGCAGTTGCTCATGGTGATATTGGGCCTCAGCGCTATGCTGGTAACGATGCGTATCGATTATCGCCAATGGCGACGTTTCTCGCTGGCCGGTATGGTGGTTATTCTACCGCTGCTGATCATTGTGCTCATATTTGGTCATACAGTGTACGGAGCATCTCGCTGGTTGACATTTGGCTCGTTTTTCTCGATTCAACCGAGCGAGGTCGCCAAATTGATACTGGCTCTCTATATCGCAGACTGGTTGGCGCGCAAAGGGAACCAGGTGAGCACATTTCTCTATGGCCTGGCGCCATTTGTGATCCTGGTCGGGGTAGTGCTGGGGCTGGTCCTGTTGGAAAACGACATGGGCACGGCTATTGTCATCGCCGGTTTCGCGACGGCAATGTTTTTTACGGCGGGGGCCAATATAGTGCAATTTCTGCTAGCAATGGCCTGCGGTGGGTTAATTTTCATAGTGGAGGCGTTTAGCAAGGGTTACCGCTACCTGCGTTTGATTGGGTTTCTCGATCCATTCAAGCACGTGTCGGATCTCAACCTGCAACTCTATCAATCGTTGTTGGCGCTGGGTTCCGGTGGCTGGTTCGGGTTAGGATTGGGAGCCAGCCGTCAGAAGACGGGCTACCTGCCTTTGCCGTTTACCGACTCGATACTGGCCATTCTTGGTGAAGAGTTGGGTTTTATTGGCTGTACGCTGGTGGTCATGCTCTTCCTGTTCCTGGCGTTTCGTGGTTTTCGCCTGGCGAGGAGGACGCAGGATATCTATGGCGCTCTACTGGCAACGGGTATTACGACGTGGCTGGTATTGCAGGCGATGATTAACGTGGGGGCCACGACAGCTAGTATTCCCTATACGGGGGTACCGCTCCCCTTTATCAGCTATGGCGGCTCATCGCTGGTGATCTCCCTTGCGGCGGTGGGGGTGTTACTCAACATCTCCCGCTATATCCAGGAACCCGAGTCACCAGCACTGGCGCGGCCCTCGGCAACTGTGAATTTGCGCAAGAAAATATAGGTGAACGAAGGTTGAAAATCCTGAAGGAAAGAGATATAGCGGTACCACGCGAGGGTACCAGAGCTGAACGAATGAAAGTACTTGTTTCAGGTGGAGGCACCGGGGGGCATGTCTACCCGGCTCTCGCTGTGGCAACATTGCTGGAAAAGCAATACCAGGCTAGGATTTTATATCTCGGCAGCGACGACGGCCTGGAGACCGAACTGGCACCCTCGGCGGGATTTGCTTTCGCTGTGATCAAGGCGGGCAAATTGCGGCGCTACATCTCGTGGCAAACGGTCACTGGTGTCGCTCGCGTTCCGCTGGGTATGGCACAGGCTGTTGGCATTATGCGAAGGTTCGCGCCGGACGCAGTCTTCACAAGTGGAGGATACGTAGCAGTACCGGCGGGACTGGCAGCGCGACTGAACGGTGTACCGCTCATGATGCACCAGCAGGATGTACCACCGAACCTGTCGAACAAGTTGATTGCGCCGCTGGCGACGCGTATCTCGGTGGCTTTTGCTGGCTCGCTCTCCTACTTTCCAGGGGGCAAGACATTACAACTGGGTAACCCGGTGCGACAGCAGATTCTGGATATGCGCCAGGTTTCTCCAGAGCACGCGCGCCATCAGTTGGGCTTTGAGGCGGAATTGCCGTTACTACTGGTAACTGGTGGAAGCCAGGGGGCGAGGCATTTGAACCAGGTGGTTTGCCAGGCTCTGCCCGGGCTGCTGCCGCATTGCCAGGTTTTGCAGATCAGTGGCAAGCAACTCTTCGAGGAGACGCGAGAACAAGCTAGCCAGGCAATGGCGGATCTGGATGTGGAAACGAGAAGGCGGTATCAACTGGTAGCGTACATGGACGAGGAGATGCCGGCAGCGCTGGAGGCTTCAACGCTGGTATTATGCCGCTCCGGGGCTGCGACACTGAGCGAGCTGGCTGTACTGGGTAAACCGAGCATTCTGGTGCCGTTGCCGCCCGCGATAGGCAGCTCGCCGCAAGAGGCGAACGCGGAGATGTTTGGACGCAAGATGGCGGCAGAGGTTATACGTGATGCGGAAATGAAGCCGGAAATGCTGGTAGAACGTGTAATATCTATTATAGCATCTTCTACCCGACTAGAGTCGATGGCGAAGGCTGCGCTCTCTTTCGCGAAGCCAAAGGCAGCGCAGGAGATCGCGGCGGAAGTGATGAACATCGCGCAGAAGAATAGAGCGAAGACGAACAAGCGAAGACACGAGGATGCAAACATTTGAAAAAGTCGCGCATACATTTCATGGGTATAGGCGGTCAGGGTATCTCAGCGGTGGCGCAGATGGTGCTCCAGGCCAGTGGCGAGAGCGTAACGGTGACCGGATGCGATATGCAGGCATCGTCTACGACGCGCGCACTGCAGCGTATCGGTGTGCCGGTGGAGATCGGTCACAGCGCGAATCACCTGGAGGGGATCGACAGGCTGGTAGTTGTCCCGGCAGCGCTTGTGTTGAACCCGGATCATCCAGAGCTGGCGACGGCGAGGATGCGAGGGATACCGTTGATCACCTGGCAGGAGATGTTGGGCGAATTGATGCAGAAGAAATGCGTGATCTCGGTCGGCGGAGTACATGGCAAAGGCACCACGACAGCTATGCTCGCGCTGATGCTGGTGGATGCGGCGCTCGATCCAACCTGCGAGGTAGGAGCCGTTGTACCGCGTTTCGGCGTCAACTATCGGCTGGGTCAGAGCCAGTACTTTGTGAACGAGGCCGATGAGTTCTATAACAATTTCTGGAACTATCACCCGCGGCTGGCGGTTGTGACGTCGATAGAGTTCGAGCACCCGGAGTTCTTTGCCAATTATGAAGCCTTTCTAGCCAGCTTCGAGCATTTTGTCCGGGGTATGGATATGGATGGGGATTGGCCTTTGCCGCCAACACTCGTCCTGAACGCGAATAGCGCGGGTTGCGTTGAACTGCTGGACAGGATAAAGGATTGGCCGGGGTGCGTGGTGACTTATGCGGTCGAAGGATTTATGACCCAAAAAGATATAAACGCAGCGTCTAAAGAAAAAAAGCTGACGGATTTTGAAGGAGAAACGGTAATATCGATGAATAGCGGTGTGGCACAAAGCGGGTCATTGCCGTCTAAGCTGGATAACCAGGTGACCTTTGAGGCTTACGATCTGAAGTTGGAGGGCGAAACCAGTTTCCGTGTGCGCTCGCGCTGGTCTGAAGCTTTTCCCGCTGATACACGCATTCATCTCCAATTGCCGGGAGCACACAATGTGCAGAATGCGTTGGCAGCGATTAGCGCTGCCATTGTACTGGGAATAGATGCAGAGACGATAGTGAAGACGCTGGAGGGTTTTAGCGGCATCAGGAGGCGCTTTGAGATTCGTAATCAAGGGCTGATGCAGGTCAATGGGCAATCGCTGGATATTGTGCTGGTCGATGACTACGCGCACCATCCTACTGCTATCGCGGCAACACTGGAGGCAGCACGTGAGCGGTATCCTGGACGGCGCCTGGTGGCGATCTACCAGCCGCATATGTTCAGCCGGACAAAAACCTTTTTTACGCAGTTTTTGAGTGCTTTTGACCTTGCCGATGTGGCGATCATCGCCGATATTTTCCCGGCACGAGAGCGCGACACTGGACAGGTCTCTGCGAGAGAACTGGTGGATGCGATAGCGCAGCAGCCACACTTCCTGCGAGAAGGCGGGCAGGTGTTACACGGTGGAAGCGTGCAGGCGACGACGCAATTATTACACAGCATAATACGCTCGGGTGACGTGGTACTGGTTATGGGTGCGGGCGATATTTATACATTGACTGACATGATTTTGAACGATGAGGAATAAAAATATCGGCAGTGGGACGTGCTGGAGTGGGTTCCAGCGCACAGAGGAATTGAAATATGACTTTCGATGCTCAGGCTGTTTACACTGAACTACATGCACATTTCCGGGGGAGGATACGCCGCAATGAGTCGCTGTCACGCCATTGTACATTTGGCGTTGGTGGTCCTGCCGATGTGTGGATCGCACTCGATTCGCGAGATGAGCTGATGAGTTTAGTACGGCTCTGCGCCGAACGGCGTTGGCCTCTCTTGCTGGTTGGCAATGGCACGAATACCTTGTATGCCGATGCCGGTGTGCGGGGGATAGTTGCCCGTGTCGTGCTGAATAAGTATACGATCGAGGAGCATGGTGATGGGACAGCGCTGCTGCTGGCGGAGGCTGGCATCAGCTGGCCACGCCTGCTGAATGAGTTGGCGCCGCTTGGTTGGGGCGGATTGGAATTTGGGCCTGGGATACCCGGTACTTTGGGTGGTGGTGTCATTAGTAACGCCGGGGCGCACAATAGCGATATGAGTCAGGTATTGGAGTGGATTGAAGTGTTTGATGCACGCGGCAGTTCTGTGAACCGGAACAGTGTCCCGCTGGTACAGCGCTATCAGCGCAATGAGCTTGATTTAAGTTATCGGCACAGCCGTTTTCGTGAGTTGCGCCGCATCCAGTTTGATGGACAAGGCAATCCGATGGTTGCAGAGCGCGGTCTGATTGAGCCAGCCGAAATTATTATGCGGTTGGGAATTCGTCTTCACCGCGAAGAACCGCAGAAACTACGGAAGCTGATTGAACAATATAAACAACATCGCAAGATGACTCAACCTGTGCAGCAGAGCGCAGGCTCAGTCTTCAAAAACCCGCCGGGAGATTTTGCTGGTCGCCTGATGGAGCAGGCAGGCATGAAGGGCACGATCCACGGTAAGGCACAAATCTCTGATCGTCATGCTAACTTTATCGTCAATTTAGGGGGTGCCAGTGCCACTGACGTAGTTGCACTGATAAGGGAGGCTCGCAACCGCGTTCATGAAAAGTTCGGGGTGGACCTGGAATTAGAGGTTGAGCTGCGAGGCGAGTGGGCAGAGTATGGGATACAGCCGGAGGCACAATGACAGAACAAAAGACACAACCGAGAGAGCAGATAGCAACTCATATCTATAGGCGGCCGGAAGCAAGAGAACTATCCGCTACGTCAGTTGATGCTAACACTCACCAGAGGGTAGTGACGCGGCATCGTGAAGTGCAGCCGACAGCAGGGGAGAGCTATGTTCAGCGGCGGAATCGACTGTATTCCGCCAGGACGAAAGCGCCTGCACATCATGCACCCGCCCCGCGTAGGGCCCGTACCCTGACTCAGACGGGTGCACCACCCGTCGGTGGGTTGAAGCGTCCTTTGCCACGCTACCATCAGACGCCAGTGCCGGTGCGCAGCGGGCGGCGACATACGCATCGCCTTGGGTTCTTGTGGAGGATTTTCGGCATTTTTGCCGTGGTCGTGATGGTGATTCTGGGTGCGAACTTTGCTCTCACCAGCAGCGCATTTCGCGTGGCGCAAGTGAGTGTGGTTGGGACGCATAACGATCTCCTGGTGAGTAGCATTCAACATATGGGTATGCAGGGTCAGAACATTTTTCTCATAGACGTGGTGGCGCTCACCCAGCGTATCGAAATGTTGCCGATAGTAGCCTCCGCGAATCTTGAGAAGCAGTGGCCGAACCAGTTGCAGGTCTCGGTAACCGAGCGGATTCCATCGCTGCTCTGGCAGACACCACACGGTACGTATAGTGTTGACCGGAACGGGGTAGTCATCGCGCCCGCGTCTAAGACGTCGGGCGCGGATGCACTTATGACCGTCGTGGACGTGCCACAACAGGGGAAGATCTCTGGAGGAAGGGGGACAGAGATACAACCTGGAGTTCAATTGAACGCGGCTGATATCGCGTTCGCAATGGCTGTGTTTGCAGGTGTGCCAAAAGTGGCAGGCGTCACAGACTTTAGCTTGCGCTACATAGATAGCATGCCGACAGTGCCTGCCCATGTGCCAACGATTATAGGGGGACATGGAGGATATGTCGTCGAAAGTAAAGCAGGGTGGACAGCATACCTCGGCGGAGCAAATGATGCTAACCCACTGAACAATCGATTGATGGAACTCCATCAGATACTGGAGCTGGCGCAGCAAGAACAACTCAGTCTCGCAACGATTGACCTGCGTTTTGGCATGCGACCTGTGTACACGTTAAAACAAGCATAAAGTAATGATGTATCTGTGTAGTGCGTCTCACACATTTACCGCCCGATAGGAGCGTGTATGGTGCAAGAGCGGGTGATCGTCGGTATCGACGTAGGAACAACAAAAATCTGCGTTCTCGTCGGTGAATTAGATCGCGACGGGAAGATGAATATTGTTGGCGTTGGCACCTGCCCTTCACAGGGTTTGCGCCGTGGGGTGGTGGTTAACATTGAAGAGACCGTCACTTCAATTGCAGCGGCGCTTGATCGTGCTGAACGTCTCTCAGGAAAGAAGATAACCACAGCATACGTGGGGATTGCCGGTAGTCATATTGCTTCGGAGAATAGCAAGGGATTTGTCGCAATCTCGCCGAGTCACCGGGATATTGTGCAAAACGACATTAGCCGCGCAATAGAAGTTGCAAGAGCTATTGCCATACCCGCGAATCGCGAGGTGATCCATGTGATACCACGCGGCTACGTCGTTGACGGACAGGAGGGAATAAAGAACCCGATTGGCATGTCCGGCTTCCGCCTCGAGGTGGAGACCCATATCATTACCGGTTCGGTATCTTCGATCCACAATTTAATTAAGTGTGTACAAAAGGCACGTGTAGAGATCGAGGATCTCGTACTGGAACCCCTGGCTTCGAGTGAGGCTGTCCTTGCGGATGGTGAGACAGAGCTTGGGGTGGCACTGGTCGATATTGGCGGTGGTACTACGGATATTGCCGTGTTTTCCGATGGAGCTATCTGGCAGACGGTTGTCCTGCCGATCGGGGGCAACCTGATTACCAGCGACATCGCCATCGGTCTGCGGTTGCCTTTTGGTGTAGCGGAGGAACTCAAGGTGACCTATGGTCATTGCGATCCTTCAACTATCTCTGATGACGATATGATCGACCTGGCACAATTCATACCGAATTGTGATGACCTGGTGCCGCGTAAATTGCTGGCTGAGATCATCCAGGCTCGTGTAGAAGAATTGTTTGAGATGGTCCACGAGGAGATCAGGAAATCTGGTTATGATGGGTTGCTACCGGCTGGAATGGTTCTAACAGGTGGGACCGCAGAATTGCCGGGTATCCAGGGTGTGGCAGGACAGATCCTGGACTTGCCGACTCGCATTGGCTCTCCTCTGGGACTTCATGGACTGGCCGATTCGATCTCTCGGCCAGCATATGCAACCGCGGTAGGCCTGTTGCAGTGGGCCTTGACTCACACCTCGTTCCTCATCGAAGATGATGAGCCTGAGAATAATGGACTATTGAGTTTCGCGTCCCGTTTAGGACGCTGGTTACGTGCGTTTATTCCTTAGTATAAAGGGGGCCACGAATATGCTACCAATGGGAAATCATCAAGTAGAAGGCTTCGCCCAGATCCGTGTCATCGGTGTCGGAGGTGGGGGCAGTAATGCGGTTAACCGCATGATACAGGTAAATATGATGGGAATAGAGTTCATTGCCGTCAATACCGATGCCCAGGCCTTGCTGCTCACAGAGACTGCACACCATATCCGTATCGGGGATAAGCTTACCCGTGGCCTCGGTGCGGGTGGCAATCCCGGTATTGGGGCCAAGGCAGCCGAAGAGAATGCTGAAGAGCTGTATGAGGCCCTCAAAGGCTCTGATATGGTATTCATCACGGCTGGTATGGGCGGTGGTACAGGAACAGGCGCTAGCCCGATAGTGGCACAGATTGCGCGCGAGGTCGGAGCGTTGACGGTCGGTGTCGTTACAAAGCCATTCACCTTTGAGGGCAATAAGCGTCGTGCCGCTGCGGAGGAGGGCATCGCCAACCTTAAGCAGCACGTCGATACCTTGATCACCGTACCCAATGACCGGCTCTTGCAGGTCGTCGACAAAAAAATGCCGCTTTCCGAGGCATTCCGCCTTGCTGACGATGTGCTGCGCCAGGGCATTCAGGGTATCAGCGATCTGATTACCGTGCCAGGGCTGATCAACCTGGACTTTGCCGACGTGAAGACAATCATGTCAACGGCAGGTTCGGCTCTAATGGCCATTGGCGAAGCAAGTGGAGATACGCGTGCGCTGGACGCGGCACAACTGGCGATCGCCAGTCCATTGCTGGATATCGATATTAGTGGAGCGCGGGGAGTGCTCTTCAATATCACTGGAGGTATGGATTTATCGCTATTCGAGGTCAACGAAGCGGCTGATGTGATCAGCAGGGCGGCACACCCGGAGGCAAATATTATCTTTGGCGCAGTGCAAGATCCGGATTTTGATGGGAAGGTCAAGATTACTGTCATTGCCACTGGTTTTGACGGGCATTCCCGGGCACCTGTGTCAGTCGCAGCTCCATACCAGCAACAGCAGAACCGTGCGCCGGCATATGATCGCAGCATGCTGTACCCTGTATCGTCAATGAACAGTAACAGTGGGAACGCACCCACGCCCGTGCGCCAGCAGCCGGCTCAGCAGCAGGGTTTCCAGCAACAGGCATATGGTTCTTTGCACGCGTCACAAGCGCCGATGAATGTGACCAACCATCCGACGGACCCGGTGCAGCGATCCTATCCTGCGCAGGCTGACCCGCTTATGCGGCAGCGCCAGGCAGTCCCACCGATTCAGGAGCCGGTACGCCAGGCATATGCTCGCGATGTAAACATGGATATGTACGACCTGGACGAGGATCCAATGGCTATGCCAGGGACGGATGTGAGCACAGGAGTAGGTGCAGGCTCCCATGGGCGACTCCCGGTACCTGAGCCAGAGGCGCAGCCCGCGCAGCGCCCTTCCGGTGACCAGCGATCGCAGCGGCCGGTGCGGCGGCTAGATCAGAAGGGACTCGACCTGCCGCGTGGGAATCGCCATCCACCCTCGGGTGATGTGATCGATATTCCGGCCTTCCTGCGGAAACGGTAGTAAACCAGGCAAAAGAGGAGCAGGTCCCCACCTGGAACCTGCTCTTCTTTTGCCTGCTAACAGTTAGTTACCGACTTTATTACTCGTTCTTCCCAGGTTCCCTGGAATGTTCTCATCGAGGCCGATGTGGTTGATGACGACCCGCACGCCGGGTATACCGAGGATCTCCCTCTCAAGGACGTACTTCATCTCCTTGGTTGGTGTTTCGCCGTAAAGGCTCACAATGTAGTTCTCGACGAGCGCCGAGATGTCTTTTGCGCCCTCAAGCTTCCCTTCGGCTCTTAGCTTCTCAATACGAGCATTGACAGCATTCAAGAGTTCATCTTCAGCGACGAGGAAGTTCTTCACATCGATGACGCCAGGCATCTGTAACAGCCTTTCCTCAAGAGCTTTACGCTGAGCCTCCAGTTCGACTTTCCCATAAAGTGCCAGTACGACGCCCTCGCGCTCGACTTCAACATTGACAGGATGGGCACTCCACGCGGTGCTGCCGACGGTGACGGTACTGTCAGCCACGTCTTGAGCATCCTGCAGAAGCATCTCTGCCAAAACAGTTGGTTGTCCTGTCTGGGCAGCTTCGGCATAGCTAGTTGCCACATGCGAGGTCCTGACTGCGCCAGTGCGTGAAGCAAATGGGTCTTCTACCCCCCACCCCACAATACAGACAAGAACAAAGATAGCCCCAATAATGGTGATCCAGGGAAAGGTGCTGGCGACGAGTATGCCAGCCATCGTTACGACAATGGCCAGGGACAAATAAAGTGGCCATAGACTGCCGTTAGGCATGTGGATACTGGCATGGCTTTCTTCGCCCTCATGCTCTCCCACATCGGCATGGGTGGTCGCGGCGATGTCGTCCGCTGTGAGATTAACACTTTCAAGAGGTGTATTCATCATGTGAGCTTGCTTCCCTCTAAGTATCAAGTAAATTCCACCGGGATCCCGATAGGTACAAAGTAATCCCTTCATTCATAAGAATACCAGGAATGTGCAGATGTTGCAAGCTGTTAAACTGAAAAAATTATCTGGGCTAACGCTAGGACACTCCCCAATCCCACATACCATACACAACTCTCTTATCGAGTGGGTGTCCTGCATGTTTATTGTTTGAGTAAGATTTGTAGGTCCGCGGTCAGTTGTGCGGAGGTGGCATCATCACCGAAGTAGACGCGCTCTCGTCCCTGCTTATCGATAAGGAAGATAGCGGTTGTATGGGAGACTGAGCCTCCTGTCGTGGTGGGAGTTGGCGCGGCGTAGACGGAGTAGCTCGACCAGATGGGAGAGAGCTGGTTATGAGTACCCACAAGGTAATGCCAGAAAGTAAGCATCCGATGGACCTTTGAGAAGTCGAGGGCTGCGGCGACTGTGTCTCTCTTGGGATCGGTGCTGACAGCCAGTACTGCTACGTTCTCAGCCTTGTTACCCAGGTTGAGCATAACCGCGTGCAGCTTTTCGGCAGTCAGCGGACACTGGTCGGGGCAGTGAGTATAGAGAAAAGTCAGGATGATGGGTTTGCCTTTGAACTGTGATAGCGCAATTGATTTGCCGGTTTGATCGGTGAGGCGGAAATCAGGCGCTTGTACGCCTCCAAGGTCGGTGCCTTGCAGGCCAGAAGAGTTGGCTGTCGGTGCGGTGTTAGCAGTCGTGGAGGATGGGCCTCCTGCGCGTGAGCCCAGGAGGGCAACGATGAATACTACGAATACTGCTAAGGTTATTACCGAAAGCCTTGATGCCAAACGCCAGTTCATATCTCTTTTATCTATCCTTTTTACAAGTAAATTGTCGTCTGCGGCCCCTTTAGTGAATGACGCGGTCGATGACCATGGCCGCGAAGATCATGGCTAGATAACAGTTTGAGTACCAGAAAAGTGTTTTGGCCCATCTTTTTGTCTTTTCGCGCAGCAGGCGCACGGCCATATAGACCATAATGCCGCCCAGGACGATTGCCGACAACAGGTAGATATAGCCCATCGCGCCCATGCCGAAGAGCACGAGGGTGACGGCAAGGAGCAAGAGCGAGTACAGCAATATTTGTTTGCGCGTCTCACGCTCACCCATGACCACCGGCAACATGGGTATACGCGCCTTTTCGTAGTCTTTCTGGATCAAGAGTGAGAGCGCCCAGAAGTGCGGCGGTGTCCAGTAGAAGATGATGGCGAAGAGCCAGATAGCGGGGAGTGACAGATTGTTGGTTACTGCCGCCCATCCCACGAGCACGGGGACAGCCCCGGCTGCTCCACCGATGACGATGTTCTGTGCGGAGGTGCGTTTCAATCCCATCGTGTAGACAAAGACGTAGAAGAGGATAGCTGAACACGCGAGGGTCGCGCTGAGCAGGTTGACGAACGCCGTCAGGATGACAAAGGCTCCGACGCCCAGGATGACGCCGAAGATGAGGGCATGCGTCGGCTGCACTTTGCCGGATGGGAGGGAGCGGCGCTGTGTACGTCCCATGATCTGGTCGATGTCACGATCGATATAGCAATTGATACAATTGGCGCTGCCTGCTGCCATCGCGCCTCCCACCAGTGTCGCGACAAGTAGCCCGAGCGCTGGAAATCCTCTATTGGCAATGGCCATCGCAGCCGCCGTTGTTCCAAGCAGCAGGACGGTGACGTGTGGTTTCATCAAGTCGACGTAGTTGGAAATGGTCTGGTGTACCGGCCCCAGTGCTTTCTTGCTTGCGGCGCTCTTCGCTTCTTCCAGTTCATTGAGTTCCTGCTCTTGCGGCGCGGCGCGCACCTGGTTCGCTGCGAGCGCGGCCAGCACGACCAAACTGCCCCAGACTGCGGTCGCAAGGGCGAGGTGCAGACCGGCGACGAAGCCGGGTTTATTCAACAGGACAATCAGACCGCCTACCACGTACTGGGCGACGAAGAGGATGGCAGCCACCAGGGCAACCCAGGCCTGGGTAGGGGCAACGCTGCGCCGGCGCCATGCTGAAATGAGGGTCCAGATGAGCACAAGTCCCACGAAGGTAGCTACCAGGCGATGGAATACATTAATATCGGCCAGGTGATACTGTATGGCCCATGCAGGCGCGGTACACAGCGGCCAGCCAGTACAGGCGAGAGAAGCGCCAGTGCCGACGACATAGGAGCCACTGAGCATGAGTCCGTAGACGAGCAGTGCGTTGGTAACCGCGAGACGAGCAAACTTGCGCGTTTTCGCGGGATGTTCTTTCGCTGGCACGGGTTTGGCCGACATGACGGCAATGGTAATGATCATGGCGAAAATAGCCAGCGCTGTACCCAGGTGGGCGGTGATAATGGTTGGCGGCAACTTCCAGAGTACCGTGAGGCCGCCCAGGACGATCTGGATGACCAGCAACACCGGGGCGATCAGGGCGGGTATGAGAACCTGGCGCTCCTTACGTGCCCAGAGTATTGCGCTGATGGCCAGGGCTATTACAAGCACGCTGACGATGGCAGCAATATAGCGGTGAAACTGCTCAAGAAACGTGTGATAGTCTATGGTGACGTAGGCCCGGCCATAGCAGAGGGGCCAGTCGGGGCAACTCAAACCGGAGTCTGTTGTCCTTACTGTGCCACCAAGGGCGACGAGAAAATATGTGAATCCAACCGCTGTCCATGCTACACGGCGTATTAATTTCATGCGTGTGTGCTCCCAGGAAGTGTCCCTTGCGGGAAAATAGATTGTATGCAAGGCTTATTGTCGTTGACGCTCCTGTCCCTTTCCTTGCAGTAAAGTGGTTCTGCCTTACAATTGCCTTAATTTATATTTTGAGTAGTCGCGGATGTGGCAGCTTGCAGCTGCCACATCCGCGACTACTCAAAATATTGCTTAATTTTTCACGCCACGAATGAAGCGGACGGTTACCGTTCCTATAAGGCAGTAGGCGATTGACATTGCGAAGAGCAGCTGGAAACCGAGGATGGGGTTGCCGGTACGAGTAAAGTAGTCGATCAGGAAGCCGCCAATAATAGGCGCAATAACCTGTGGGAGAGAGAGGGAAATATTCCATACCCCCATGTCACGCGCATAATGTTTGTGAGAGGGTAATACGTCGGCTACCAGGGCCCAGTCGACGCTGACATATGCGCCGTAGCCAATACCAAAGATGGCTCCCGCGACAAGGATAATCGGCAGGGATTGTGTGACGATGAAGATGAGTCCCACGAGGGCCATGAAGAACCCGGAGATATAGACCATGCGCTTGCGTCCAAAGCGATCGGAGAGCCAGCCAGCCCCTAACGCACTGAAAAGGCTGGTGAGCGAGAGAATAATGATAAAATTGGTTGTCTGCTGTTCGGGATGTGGCGCTTTTACCGCATCGCGCATGTAGAATTGCAGAAAATCCTGCACAGTGTAGATCCCTAACATCATCACAAGGCGTGTCAGCAGAACCCAGGCAAAATCGGGGTCGCGCCGGGGGTTGAAATCGAAGAGACGCAGGATGCCGATGGTGGCGATGACTTCCAACACAACTTGCAATACATCGCCGCTGATCTGTACATTCGCAATACGCAGGGCGTTCCAGAGGGCTATAAGACTCCAGGCAATAGCCACGGCTACCAGCGTCCAAACGGTGGTCATGACAACGGAACGGGAGAGCCATGTGGAACTGGGGCGCGCAGGGATGGACTGTTCGAGTGAAGGCGTAGCAGCG
Source organism: Ktedonobacter sp. 13_1_20CM_4_53_11 (assembly GCA_001919995.1). The sequence continues at coordinate 7,184 of MNIY01000154.1, read as the reverse complement.
GCTTGAGTTGCTATCTTTTCCTGTGCCGCGCTTTGAGCTGAAAAACTGTTGCGTTCCTTTACAGAGAAGATAGTAATCAGCATCAGGGCTAGCAGAACCGCGATGATAATACCATAGGTTAGCCATAAACCCTGCAAATATGCTGGAAGAGGTTTGGCGGCATCGATAAAAAGACCAGCAACGATGACACCGCCGATAGAGCCGGCAATAGAAAGTAATCCTATCACCCCGGAGGTAAGGCCGCGCTGCTCCGGAGGCACCATATCTGGCAATAGTGCGTGAAAGGGGGCCGTAGCGGCATTATTGGAGAACTGGACAAGGACGTAGGCAGCAGCCAGAGAAACGATATCGCGGGATGCGGCCATCCAGATGAGTCCAATAATGTTGACGAGGGTGCCAATGAGGATATATGGCCGGCGGCGACCGAGGGCGGCCAGTCGTCCTCGCGTTCTATCGCTGAGCATACCGAACAGCGGATTAGCGAAGAGCGAGACGAAGGCGCCGGGGATCAATACGAATGCCAGGGCCTCCCCTTTATTCAGGTCTCCGACCATCTTGAAAACCTGGCTAGGAAGAATGATAATACCAAGAGCAGCCCAGTGAAAGTTGAGTGCAAGCCAGAAAATGCTGATGGCCAGGATTTGTGTCAAGGGTACGCGGGGAAGCTTGATTGCCAGGCGCGGAGGGAGAGATTCTCCTCCACTTTCCTCTACGATAGCCATGGATGACACCTCCTTGTTTTTTGCTTGAAAGGTGTAGAAAAGTAATTTTTAAATATTATTGTGTATAGATAAGCTACCTTGTAACAATAATATCATGTGAAATAAAGTATTTTTAGTCTTATCGAAAGGATACTCCATGCTGATTAATAGTACCAGTATGAGCAAGCGGTGTACTACTATGCTGCTCTTCTGCCTTATTTTATTAGCGGCCTGTGATGGATCAACAGGGATAACTCCTCCTTCTGGTTCAACAAAGACTGTTACTGCTACCCGACAGGCACCCACTACCGTGACCACTACACCAACAGCAACGCCAACGAGCAGTGTCGCACCGGAGCATTTCAGTACCCGCGTGATAGTGCAGGGGAAAGCGCGTCCCGATGACCTGGTTTTTAACCAATCGGAAAGCGTCTTATTGTTCAGTGATTTTTACAATGGCACTATTAGCAGCGTCAACCTGAACGGGGCCGTAACTGTTCTGTTGAGCGGGCTGGGAGGACCCGAGGGCATGATCGTGCTACCGGGTGGTAGGTTGATCTTTGCTGAACAGAATACCAACCGCGTTCTCGCGCTTGCCCCCGGCGCACGCACACCCACTGTTTTACGTACAATCCCAGGAATACCAGGCCAGGCAGAGTGCAAGCATGGTATTGATGGTATCGCCTGGGATGCCAGCACCAACAGCATCATTGTGCCGGATAGTCCTACGGGTGACGTCTACAGCTTGAGCCTGGATGGCAAAAGCCTGAAGTTGCTGGCATCCGGCATTACGAGACCTGTCGGTGCGACAGTAGATAGTCAAGGGAATATTTATGTCGCCGACGAATGTGGGGGAGCGCTGTGGCGCATTGCGCCTGATGGAACGAAGACGCGCATAGGCGGCTTTGGCATGCCGGATGATGTTGTAATCGACCCGCATGGCAACCTGCTGATCGTCGATCTACAGCCCTCTATTCACGCATTGATACGCATGAATGTCACAACTGGCAAGCGCGAGGTACTGGCGAGCAAGGGATTTATCGAACCACAGGGACTGCTTGTGGATTCGCATGATAACATTTTTGTGTCAGATGATTATGCCAATATCATTATGGAGTTTCAACCAGTATGAGTAAATTGATGACGATGAGCGAGGCAGTAGCGCGCTACGTGCCCAATGGGTCTTCGGTTGCCATCAGCCTGGCTTTGGAGCCGCTGATTCCCTTTGCTGCCGCGCACGAAATCATACGCCAGCAAAGGCGTAACCTGACACTGATCGGTCCTATATCAGATATCCTCTTCGATCAACTGATCGGGGCGGGTTGTGTGGAAAGAGTGACAGCGGCGTGGGTTGGCAATGTGAGCGAGGGACTGGGGTACTGTTACCAGCGCGCCACTGAGAAAGCGATACCACGCGCTATTTCCATTGAAGAGCACAGCAATTTCACGATTGGCCTGGCGTTGCTGGCGGCCAGCCTGGGGTCGCCCTACATCCCCACGCGTTCGACGCTGGGCAGCGACATTCCGAGTCATAATACAGCCTTACGCCTGGAGCGTTCTCCACTGGACGGCACACCACTGTTATTGGTGCCTGCGCTGCGTCCAGATGTTACGATTGTTCACGTGCAGCGCAGCGATGAGGACGGAAATGCACACCTTTGGGGCAACAGTGGTATATGTGAGGAAGCGATGCTGGCGGCGAAAGATGTGATCCTGGAGGCAGAGGAGATCGTGGACAGGGAAGTGATTTTGAGCGATCCTAATCGCGTGCTCGGGCCATCCTTTAAGGTGCGGGCAGTCGTGCATGAACGCTGGGGAGCGCACCCCTCCGCTGTGCAGGGCTATACCAACCGCGACCACCCGTTTTATCACGAGTATCACGAGCGCACGCGCAGCGTGGAGGGTTTCCAGGACTGGCTCGAAGAATGGGTGCTGCGTCTACCATCGCGCGCAGACTACGTGAAGAAATTGGGCGAGGAACGTCTGCAACGATTGCGCGTCAAAGAGCATCGTTACGCCGCTGCGGTCGACTATGGGTATTAATGACAAGGAGAAAGTGGCAGAATGGATTATACTCCCCAGGAATTGATGGTTGTGTGTGCCGCGCGACAGATCCAGGATGGCGAACACGTCTTTGTTGGCATGCGCCTGCCGTTACTGGCATTTGCCCTGGCGAAAAGAACACACGCGCCACGCTGCTTAGGCCTTTTCGAGGCCGGTATCTTGCGTGATGAGCCAGCGGCGGAATTGCTCTACACCATGGGAGATGCCCCAAATATTACCGGGGCGTTGTGGGCAACGGGTACTGTGAAGATGATCGGGCTGATGGCAGCCGGAGAGGTGCAACTGGGCTTTATTGGCGGCGCAGAGATCGACCGTTATGGCAATCTGAATACAACAGTCATAGGGAATTGGCAGAAACCTGCTGTGCGCCTGCCTGGCAGCGGAGGAGCCGCGGATATCGCCTCGCTCTCTCAGCGACTGGCGATTATTATGCAGCATGATCGCCACCGCCTGCGCGAGAAAGTGGATTACGTGACCAGCCCGGGCTATGGCTATCCCGGTGAAGAGGGGCCTGCCGGCGCGGCTTGGCGGGAGAGAGTAGGCCTACCAGGGGGAGGGCCGTCCGCGCTGATTACGACGCTGGCTGTATTCGGGTTTGATCGTGAGAATGGCGAGGCGGTGTTGCAGTCGTTCCATCCTGGAACGACGGTCGAGGAGGTACAGGCAAAGACAGGGTGGACGTTGAGATTGGCGGACGATTACACGGAGACGGTGCCTCCAAGCGCAGAAGAACTAAAGGTGATCCGGGAGTGTGATCCGCAGGGGAAGTGGACAAGATAGAGAAACTGTGACGTGATATTTTCTTAATACTTGACTTCCTATTGTACGCTACATATGAAAGTAAAAAGTATGCAAGAGAGCGATATGAAAGGTCGCCATCGATGGCAGACATAGGACTTGATTTCTGGCTCACACAGTGGAACTGGGAGCCATCCATAGTTATCGGTACCGCCCTCATCGTAGGATTGTACCTCTACGCTGTCGGGCCGCTGCGTAAAAAGTATCACCTGGCAGAGCATGTCAAAAAAGCGCAGGTGTTCTCTTTTCTACTGGGAATGTTCATTATGTTCCTGGCGCTGGTTTCACCGCTTGATGAACTGGGCGATAGCTATCTTTTCAGCGCGCACATGCTGCAGCACCTGTGCATCACAATTATTGGGCCACCGCTCCTTTTGATAGGGATACCTGGCTGGCTAGTAGACCCGCTCTTGCGCAAACATGTGATATTTCGTATAGCCCGAATACTGACGTTTCCTGCGCTTGCATTCTTTCTCTATAATTTCGATTTCTGGCTCTGGCATGCGCCGCCGCTGTATAACGCGACGCTGGAGAACCAGAACATTCATATCCTGGAACATCTGACGTTCATTGTCTTTGGCGTCATCTACTGGTGGCCTGTCTTTAGCCCTTCTGCGTTATTGCCGCGCCTCTCAATTGGCGGGCAGGTACTCTACCTGTTCTTAAGTGGAATGCCGACAGTGGCGCTTGGCGCGGGGTTAACCTTTTTACCACCGCTGTATGCTCCATACCTCGCTGTGCCGCGTATCTGGGGACTTTCTCCTGCCGCGGACCAGCAGTTAGGTGGGCTCATCATGTGGGTGCCGGGAAATATCGTCTATATTGTTATCGTCAGTATTCTGTTTATACGCTGGATGCAGGGACAGGAGGTTAAACAAAGGGAGCAGGAGGCCTTACAGGATAGTATGGAGAACGGGGCCGTTCTCCACTGAACTCGTCGCATGTGGCCTTTTCCGATATCCTATTCAGGCTGTTGTAAGGTGCTGTGGAGGAACTGCAAGCCACCTGTCAGGGAAAACATCTATAGTAGTCGCATATAATGGCAAGAGTACCGCTATTTGCGGCGATTTAATCACTCTTTCCGTTCCACCGTTAATCACGTTTTAGGAGATGAGAAGTGAGGATGCCAATATTTCGCAGGATGAAACACCGGGGAGCGATAATCCCGATTGTGCTTTTATCCTCGCTCCTATTTACAGCTTGTGGCGGCAATTCTCCCACTATTTTGAACCCAACTGGCCCTGTTGCCGTCCAGGAAGCGAATTTGTTCTGGTTCATCCTGGCGGTGGCCACACTTGTTTTTGTGGTCGTCGAGGCTGTACTGATCTGGTCGATTATCCGCTATCGTGAGCGTCCAAATACACCTGCCCCCAGGCAGATTCATGGCAATAACACTATTGAAATTATCTGGACGGTCGCTCCTTCACTCTTTTTGTTTGCCGTGCTGACAGGAACCATCTATACGATGTTCAACCTGACCAATATCTCAAGCACTAACGGAAGTATTCCTGAGATCAGGGTGGCTGCGGTTGGGCATCAATGGTGGTGGGAGTTCGACTATCCAAATCAGCACGTGAACAACGCCGATACCCTTTACTTACCGCAGGGGTCCGTTGTGCACATGGATCTTCAATCGAGTAACGTCATCCACAGCTTCTGGGTCCCCAGCATTACTGGCAAGACGGACGTCATCCCTGGACATCTCAACCAGAAAATATTCCGGGCCGATCAAGTCGGGGAGTATCACGGTCAATGCGCTGAATACTGCGGCACGCAGCATGCACACATGTATTTCAATGTCATCGTTTTAGATACGAATGCCTTCAATGCCTGGGTGAGTAACGAGCAACAGTCCGCACGAACTCCGACCGATGCGCTTGCCCTGCAAGGTCAGAAGATTTTCACAGGGTCGGGGGGGTGCACAGGCTGTCATGGTATTGTAGGTGTCAACCTGAACAGCTTCGATGCTGCCAAGACGAACAGTGGTCTTTCCGCTACTGCCCTGGTCGGACCGAATATGACGCACTTCGCTGAGCGCAGGTTTATTGCAGGTGGCGTACTGATTGCCAGTGAAGGTCACAATTGGGCCAATGAGCCAGCGTGCCAGCTTGTCAATGGTAAGCTGGCGAACAAGGACAATTGCGGCCTGTATCAATGGCTGCACGACCCGCAGGCAGTGAAACCAGGCAATGATATGGTCATCAGTAGTCTTTCGGACTCTCAGATATATGCATTGATTGCTTACCTGCAAAGTCTAAAGTAGCCTGTTACCCCTGTATTTTACAGGGCTGGATATTTGGAGGAATGGCCATGGCAACCCGCACCATCGTTGAGGCACCTGTAGTAGAGCGTCGCAAGCGCCTTGACGAAACTTACATTGGCGAATGGCTCATGACAACCGATCATAAAAAGATCGGCGTCATGTACATGCTCACCGGCTTTTTCTTCTTCCTGGCGGGAGGAGTCGAGGCTTTACTTATCCGCACACAATTGGCGGTACCTAACGGGCATGTGCTCAGCCCGGAGGTCTACAACCAGGTCTTTACTATGCATGGCACGACGATGATTTTCCTCTTCGTAATGCCGACGCTCACTGGCTTCGGTAACTTTGTCGTGCCCCTGATGATTGGGGCACGCGACATGGCCTTCCCGCGTTTGAACGCCTTTGGCTATTGGATGGTGCTCTTCGCCGGAATCTTCCTGAGTTCGAGCTTCCTCCTTGGCCAGGCGCCCAATGGCGGCTGGTTCAACTACGCGCCGTTAAGTGAGCTGACCTCGAATTGCGGTAACGCTGTCATGTGTACGCCTGGCTTGAACGAGGATTTCTGGCTGCTGGGTATACTCCTCCTGGGTATTTCTTCGATAGCTGGCTCGCTCAATTTTGTGGTCACTATTCTCAAGATGCGCGCGCCGGGTATGACGATTAACCGTATGCCGTTGTTTACGTGGATGACCCTGATAACAGCCTTCCTACTGCTCTTCGCGATTCCCAGCCTCACGGCTGCTAGCGTCATGGAGTTGCTCGATCGTCACCTGGGCGCGCATTTTTTCCAGTTCGCTGCTGGTGGAGACCCATTGCTCTGGCAGCACCTCTTCTGGTCGTTTGGCCATCCCGAGGTGTACATACTGATCCTGCCCGCTTTTGGTATGATCTCCGAGGTATTGCCCGTTTTCTCGCGCAAACCTATTTTCGGCTATACCTTTATCGCCTGGTCTGGTGTAGCTATCGGTTTCTTGAGCTTCACTGTCTGGGCGCACCATATGTTCGCTGTTGGTCTTCCCCCGATCGCGCAGGCCTTTTTCGCTACCAGCACCACGCTGATCGCCATTCCGACCGCTGTGAAGATCTTCAACTGGATCGCGACCATCGCCCTGGGTAAGGTGAGCCTCAAGGTTCCAATGCTCTTTGCCTGTGGCTTCATCGCCATGTTCCTGATTGGTGGCCTGGATGGAGCGGCCCTGGCGGTTGTGCCCTTCGACTACCAGGTCACGGATACCTACTTCGTGGTCTCGCACCTGCACTATGTCCTCTTCGGTGGTACCGTCTTCGGCATCTTCGCGGGTTTCTACTACTGGTTCCCCAAGATGAGCGGCAAATTGATGAACGAGCGTTTAGGGCAG
>MNIY01000175.1 GCA_001919995.1 Ktedonobacter sp. 13_1_20CM_4_53_11 | reverse complement strand
AGGACCACGGGAGGAGGCGCTCCCATCTAGCAGGTTTGCACTTCCACAGGTGGCACGCAGACTCTCGGCTCCCCCCAATGCCTCTTGACAATGTAAGAAGAATTCTTGGTACCAGGACATTTCTTCGATAGCGTGCGAGCCACGTCGGTCGAGAGACCAAACACGGGGGAGTCAGGTTTGAAACATGACGGCGCACTGGTTGGAGCAGTGGCCATCACGGGTGGGTTAGCACTTTAATTGAGCCCGAGCGATTAGTTACAAGTGATAAATGTTTTATATAGCTATTTTGTACGCTCTGAATATAGCGTCCCTGTACTCCAAGAACCCGGAATAAGGGCGACTCGTTAAGCGGAACTATATAAAGATTGCGTGTAACGCAATATTGAGCTAGCCTCCTTGCCAATGGGTGCCGGGTGAGCTTTGGATTATTTCCGAGCCGATTCTCTCCAATCTCCAATGTTGATAAATTTGAGGAGGTCTTTATGCGCCGCGTAAGGATGCTTTTGGGATTCGTAGTGCTGCTCGTCTTTGTTATTGTGTCGATCGCCGTTTCGCTCTCTGCACAAACGGCGTCAACGTCAACAGTGACGGGTACAGTCTCCGATAAGACGGGAGCTACGGTTCCGAATGCCAGGGTCGATTTGGAAGATGTGGACACCAAAGCGAAGACCTCGGTCACCACGGGAAGCGACGGTGGTTATACCTTTCCTTCCGTGCGTCCAGGAAATTACAGCATCACGGTTTCAGGTAAAGGCTTCCGGCAGTCGGTGGTGACCGGCGTTAGAGTTGAAGTCGGAAAATCGGCCCTGGTTAATGTGAGTTTGGAAGTTGGCGGAATGACGGAAACGGTGGAGGTGTCAGCCACCGGGCTCCAACTGCAGACCCTAGACGCCACTATGGGCAACGTGCTGGATTCGAATCTCTTGTCGCAATTGCCGACGCTGAGCCGTGACGCAACATCCTTGCTGCTGTTACAACCAATGGCGATTCCCGGCTTCAACGGGCCTGGAGGAAGCGGCGAAGGAAACCTTAGCGGCGGATCAGTTGCAGGGGCGCGCGCTGATCAAAATACGTTCATGATTGATGGCGGCGACGCGACCAGCAATATGGAAGGTGGCGGCGGATATAACTCAGGCTTCGTGGCCACGCCGCGCGCTGTGGTTCCCACTCCCGTGGAGAGCCTCGAAGAGTTTCGCGTGGCGACGAACAACGCGGGCACCGATTTCACGCGCTCAGCGGGCGCTGAAGTGCAAATGGTTACGAAAAGAGGCACGAATAGTTGGCACGGTGCCGGCTACTGGTACCACCAGAATGATGAATTGAATGCCAACAACTGGTTCCGAAACAATGGTTTCGGAAACGGTACTCCGATTGAAAACCCCGAATGGCGGGACAACCGCTACGGGGGGAAGATCGGCGGACCGATCTGGAAGAACCGCACTTTCTTCTTCTTGCACGAAGAAGAGCGCCATTTCTTCACCCAAGCGGTGTTCTCCCGGTTGGTTCCCACCGCAGCCTTGAGGGCTGGTATTCTTGAATTCAAGGACGCTAACGGCAACATCATCGCTTACAACTTAAACGCCGTCCCCACGGTTGATCCTGGCGCGTTCGCGGGTGACCCAAACACCGGCCAGACTATTCCTTGTAGTGGACTCGATCCGCGCTTCCCCTGCGGTTCTTCGGGAGCGGCAGGGCTCGGCGTTAACGTTAGCCCGGCGATAGCGGCAACCTGGGCGACCATGCCGCTGCCTAACGATTTCTCCGGTGGTGATGGCTTGCGGACCGCAAACTTTACCGCGCCTGAGGCCAACACATCCAACGAGCACTTCGGCGTGCTGCGCTTGGATCACAAAATAAACGATAAGTGGGATTTCATGGCCTCCTATCGTTACAGCGTATCTGCCATCCAACCCCCAAATATCCAGGAGGACATTAGCGGTACAGCCCCCGGCTGCCAGAAGGGCGTGGCGTGCGCTCTTGCCAGCCGGCCTCTGCAGCCGCGATTCCTCGTCGGAGGGTTGACGGGGCGGATCACCCCAAATCTGGTGAACGACTTCCATTTCGATTGGCTGCGCCACTGGTGGTCCTGGATCGCGCCGGGCGCGAGGATTCCGGTGATCCCCAATTCGTTGAGCGACACTGCTCTGCAGATTTGGCGGGAGAGCAGAACTGACGGTATGGTCCCGATCAACGTGAACACACAGCAAGCGCGTCAGCGCGTGTGGAATGGCCAGGATTACACCTGGACCGATAACTTGAGCTGGATAAAGGGCAAGCACGCATTTAGTTTTGGGGGGCGGGTTCAAATCGAGCATTTCTTACACGTTCGCGATGACAAGGTGACCGGAGGCATATCCACGCCTCTCTACTTTGTGGCAAAAGGTGGCAACTTCAACGACATTGGAGGAATTTCCGTTCCCGCTGCGGTTAGCGAATCGACAACCTTTAAGCGCGCCTATATTTCTGTGCTCGGCTTGGTGGACTCTGCCACTCAGGTGTTGACGCGCGATGGTAGCCTGAATCCCCAGCCACCGCTGACCAACATCGTCCAAAAGGAGAATGTCGACGCCTACGAAATCTACGCTGGCGACACGTGGCGTCCGACGTCTTCGCTGACACTCACTTTCGGGCTGACTTGGGGCGTGCAGATGCCTCCCTACGACCCGACCGGCAAGACGGCAATGATGATCGATGTCAGCACTGGGAAGCCGATTGATTCGGAGTCGTACTTGAAGGCGAAGAGCGCGGCCGCTCTGAACGGTGATGTGTTTAATCCCACTATAGGCTATGTGCCAATCAAGGCCACAGGGCGTAAGTATCCTTATAACCCGGATTATTCGAACTTCGGTCCGCGCTTGGCGACTGCCTGGAACCCGTCCTTCGCGGACGGCTTTCTTGGGAATTTATTCGGAAACAAGAAGTCGGTGGTCCGCGCCGGATGGTCGCGTGCCTTTGACCGCATTAACGGTGTCGGGATTGTGCTCACTCCGGCGCTTGGAATCGGTTTTGGTGATCTCTCGGTTTGCAGGGCACCAGACACTGCAGGTGTATGCGGAAACGGCGGCGATCCCACGAGCAATTTCCGAATCGGGGTTGACGGAAACCACGTCACCGTCCCGGCGCTGCCAACTCTCAGCGGCGGGGTCATCATTCCGGGTTTGGGGTGTCCGGGTGGAGGAACGTTATGCCCGGCGAACGCCAACAGCGTATTCGAGAACAGCGACTCTCGTCTTGATCCGAAGAATCGCATCGGAAGCGCGGATATGATCGACTTCAGCATTCAGCGCGAATTGCCCGGGAAAATGTTGCTCGAAGTCGGCTATGTCGGCCGCTTCGCGCGAAATCTGTTTCTCAACATCGACCTAAACCACATCCCCTATATGTTTACCCCCAAGGGGACGAACCAGAGCTTTGCGCAGGCCTTCGACAAGGTCGCGGCGCAACTCCAGGCCGGTACTTCCACCAGGGCGGTCACCGCTCAGCCAGCGTTAGAAGCCCTGCTAGGGGGATTGAGTAGCCCCTTGTGCAGTGGCAGTGCGAGTGCATGGGGTACTGCGCAGGCGCCCTTCGCTTCTTGCACGGCTGCTGCTGCCGAGTTTGACTCTCAAAACGGCAATCCATACTGGCCATCTCACGGCGCTGGAGCTTTGTGGAACCTGATCGAACCCAGCTTCGTGACTGGGCCGATGGTGTTGGGCAACACGCAAGTGGCGGGAATCGACTGGAACACAAACGAGGGTCACTCAAACTACAACGCTGCCTTCGTGACGCTCCGAAAGACCGCCTCGCATGGGCTGACGTTCGACTTGAACTATACTTTCGCGCACTCACTCGACAACCTGGGGCTCACCCAGGAGAACACTTGTGCGGTAACCGACGCGTTTTTTGTCAACCGGTCATATGCGCCATCGCTGTTCGACCGCCGGCATACCTTCAACATGCTCGTCACTTATGACTTGCCGCTCGGTAAGGGGAAGCGTTGGGCCAGTGGCACATTCGCTGACAAGGTGCTAGGCGGCTGGAACGTTTCCGGAGTATACACCGCGGCAAGCGGACTACCTTTATTCCTGGAGGATAGTAACGCGTGTGCCTCGGAGTTCGGCTCGACGCCCTTCAACGCAGCTCCCATTGGATTGTTGCGCGCCTCGTCGGGCTCGATCGGCACTTCCCGCCATAACGATCCGACAATCGGTACTTTGGGGACAAACAGCTCACCAGGGGGTGTCCCGAATGCCTTCGGCGACCCTGACGCGATAGCAGCTCAATTTCGCTACCCAACCTTCGACGATAAGCGCCTGGGCTTTGGTGCCATTCGCGGCCTGTTCCGGTGGAACGTGGACCTCGCAGTGGCGAAGCGGACCCAAATCACGGAGCGGCTATCTACGCGCTTCGACGTCCAATTCGTTAACGCCTTCAACCATCCTATGTTTAGTGGCAGTCAGTATTTTTCGTTTGAGCCGGGCGCGGATATAGCGTCCCCGCAAAACTTCGGTGTTATGAGCAGCCAATTCAATACACCGCGATACATTCAGATGGGCCTGCGGTTCGACTTCTAAACTGGACCACAACCGTCGGTATCACAGGGGCCGGGACAAAAAGCCCGGCCCCTTTTTCTGCTTGGGCTGGTGGCAGATTGTCAGCGGGGCTCTTACAATGGGGTGGGAGACTTACGCGGTTGTTGTGAAATGTTAACTCGCAAACCCAGACCAAACCGTACGCGGCGCGACTTCCTTAGATCCTCTTTTGTGGCTGGCGGCGCTCTTCTGGTCGGGTTTGACAAGCTCCCGACGCTGGCCGCCAAGATACAGGCCCGAACGGATGCGTTCGACGGAGGCAAACACCTGGGGAACCTGGATTTTGCTGGCGAGAGCCGCGCGCCACTTGACACGCTCCTTGGATCAGAGCTTGACGCCCGGCTGTATTCGGATCTCTCTACACTGACCCCTGAAGAGCCCATTCCTCCGATTGAGAGATTCTACGTTCGTACTGGCGCTTCCCATTTGCTGGATTGCGAGAAAGGATGGCAGATCCGGCTGGGCGGCCTGGTCGACAAAAGGGTAACTCTTAGCTTGGAGGATTTAAGGAAAGGCGCGAGGCCCGCTGGCCTGCATCTGATGGAATGCTCGGGTAACACACGCGCGACCCGATTCGGAATGATCAGCGTTGCTGACTGGAGCGGCGCGCCCATCTCCGACCTCTTGGAGTTGTGCAAATCCAAACCGCAAGCGACCAGAGTCGTAGTCTCCGGTTTCGATACCTATTCTGCCAGCTCCGCCACCTCTCGTCCCGGTGCGGATTGGGTCTTCACAGTCGAGCAACTCAAGACTTCCAAGGCCTTTCTGGTCACGGAGATGAACGGGCAGCCACTGAACAAAGACCACGGCGCGCCAGTCCGGCTGGTTGTGCCCGGCTGGTATGGCTGCGCTTCGATAAAGTGGGTAAACGCCATCACACTTGTCGATGAGAATTTCTTGGCGACATCGCAGATGCAAGAATTTGCCGCGCGAACACATCAGCAAGGGATACCAAAACTTGCGAGAGATTACCGTCCGGCGATCATTGACCAGGCGGCTATGCCAATTCGCGTCGAAAAGTGGTTCGTGGATGGCAGAATCAAGTATCACGTTGTTGGAATTCTGTGGGGAGGGTCGCGTTTGGTGAAGGCTCTGGAAATACGCTTTAATCCGGAAGAGAACTACGTCCGAGTGGACCATTTTTCGCAAACAGAAAATGATCCCTGGAGCCTTTGGTCGCAAGCGTGGACACCTACAACTGTGGGAACCTATTTGATCCGGCTGCGGGTCGCCGATCCGCTGGTGGAAACGAAGCGACTCGATTCCGGATACTACGTTCGTTCTGTCGAGGTGACCGAAATTTGAGAGTGAATTTGCAGGAGAAGGACGTTAACCAGCAATCTCGCAAAAAAAGGACCTCAGCGCACGATGACGTCTGGAATAGTGACGTATGGTTGCTCGTGACGCGACTGGCTATCATGCAGACGTGTTTGTTGGCAGTATGGGTAGCACCGATCCTGGCACAGCACGAGGGCCACGAAGGACAAGGAGTTGTCGGATGGGTGCCGCAAGAGGTTCTCGAGCGACCGCTCCCACTTCGGCACGACATTGGCAATCTCCATGAAAAAGTGACGACGCCCTCCGCGGAAGCTCAAGCGTTTTATGATCAGGGGCTAAACTATCTTGCTTCGTACGTGTGGATCGAAGCGGCGCGCTCCTTTCACCAAGCGTTGCGACTGGATCCATCCTTATCTCCCGCCTATGTCGGACTATGCGATGTCTATGTGCAGTTGCAAGACGTGCCGGCGGCGCGAGCAGCATTGGAGAAAGCACAATCGCTCTCCGGCAAGATAACCGGGGCCGAACGGCAGCGTATGGAGATCCGTGCCCGCCTCGTGGATTTCCTCGAAGACAAGCAGAACCTCGACAAATTCGTCGCCTACCGTAAAGCCATTTACGACGCTTTGATGGCGAGCCCTAGCGACCCAGGTCTTTGGATTTTGCGGGGTTTTGCCGATGAAGGACCGGGAGCGGGACACGGTCAGACCGGGGATCTGGATTCCATCGCCTTCTATCAAACCGCCCTGGTGGTTTCTCCCAATAATTCCGCTGCGCATCATTATTTGGCTCATTCCTACGAGAACATCGGCCGCACCGATGAGGCGCTGTACCACAGCGAGGCATATTTGCGCGTATCCTCTTCGATTCCCCACGCACATCACATGCGCGGACATGAACTTCGCCGGGCGGGGCGCATCGAGGATGCCGTCGAAGAGTTTCGAAAAGCGAACGATCTGGAGAGTGCCTACTATCGCGCCGAGCACATTCCTGCAGAGTACGACTGGCACCGTCCTCATAATCTCAGCCTCCTGGCGATGTGTTACCAGTTGCTGGGACAAATGAAAGCCGCGGAGCAACTGCTCCGTGAATCGTTTTCCCTGCCGGCGCACGGTGAACTTGCGGAGTTCGGCCACAAGCAGTGGCCGGAGTTTCTGCTGGCCCGAGGGCGCGCTCAAGAGGCATACGAGCAATCGAAGGTTCTCGTGCAGAGCCCCTCGATGATGGCGCGATTTGCAGGACATGCGTTGATGGGCCGCGCCTTGGTGGCTTTGAATCGCGTCGATGATGCCGAGACGGAGTTAGCTTTGGCGCGTGATGCGCTGGTTTTGGTTACAGTAACCGAAGCCGATCGGTTGCGGCCCTATGCAGAGACCTTGCGGGCTGAGATTCTGCTCTCAAAAAAAAAGTCTGCCGAAGGCGTCACCTTGATGAAGGAAATCGAGGAGCAGCTTCGCGCGTCGCCCGGGCCTGATGCGCGAAGCCAAGCGCTAATCCAGCTTGATTCAATCGCGCGCGGGGCTCGCGAGACCGAGGAATGGGCTTTGGCCGAGTTCACTGCGCGGGAAATGATCCAGCAGGAACCGAGCTACGCTGGCGGCTACTACGCCCTTGGGTTAGTGTCCGAACACCTAGGCGATTCTGTCGCCGCGAGCCAGGACTTTGCCATCGCAGAAAGACTGTGGAGTGACGCCGATAAGGATCTGCCTGAACTACACAGCGTTCGCCAAAAACTCGTGCTGAACGAATCGGAACTTCACCAGACCCGGCAGGAATTACTGGAACGCTTGCAAGAACGCGGGGGACCGGCGATTTTACTGCAAGCAGGCAAGGTCCACGTCGCCTCCGACCCGGCCCGGCTTCGCGGAAGTCCGCAGGCGCCCGTAATGATTGTTGAATTTTCCGATTTCCAGTGTCCGTTTTGCAGGAAAGTTCAGAGCGCCCTGAAGAACCTACTCGAAACATACCAGGGGCAGGTCAGCCTGGCATACCGAGACTTTCCGCTACGCGGGATGCATTCGCAGGCGGAGTTGGCTGCCGAAGCTTCGCGTTGCGCCGTCGAGCAAGGGAAATTTTGGGAGTATCATGACCTCTTGTTCGGGAATCCCGATAAACTCAACCGATCGGGCGTAGCGGGAATGGCTCAAAGTCTGGGCCTCGACGAAAAGCAGTTTGACGCTTGCCTATCCAGTGGCAAATACACGAAACAAATTGAACAGGACCTTCAGGATGGGATTCGCGCCGGCGTCGAAGGCACCCCGGGAATTTTCATAAACGGAATCCTGCTCAGCGGAGCCCAACCAGAAGCTGCGTTCGACAAAATCATACGAGCGGAACTCGCAGCTCCCAAGGAGAAGCGCGGGAGTCCTTAAAACCGCTCACCTATCGAATGCCAGATGCGTTCTGCGCCTGAAGTTGCTGGATGCGCGCCGAGATCTTCAATTCCCGATCCGCGTCAGCCGTTTTGCCCAGGTCTCGGTATACCTGGCCAAGGAAATAGTGTGCCGTGTAGCTGCCGGAATCCATAGCGATTGCGCGTTGCAGGGTTCGTTCAGCTTGCACTAATTGCCTCTTGGCCATGAACACTTTGCCCAGAGCCACGTAAGGCTCCCCGCTGGTCGAGTCCAGCCATATGGAATCCCGCAGTACTCTTTCCGCGTCCTCGTTTCGCTTAAGTCGCCAGTAAGCGTCGCCTAGGCGGTTGAACGCGGGCGCATAGCCGGGATTGATGTCGAGCTCTTGCCGGAATTCTTCGGCGGCTTTCGGATAATCACCGCTGTAGGCGTAGAACTCTCCCAATGTGAAATGGGCGAGCGGCAAGCGTGCTGAAAGCGCCAGAGCCTTGCGCACCTCCTGCTCAGCGATCGGATCGAAGCCCTGACGGAGCAAAATGCGACCCATCATCAAGTGGGATGCCGCGGAGTCGAGCTCCAAACGGTATAGACGCGCAAAAGTTTTTAGCGCCTCTGGGTAGTTCCTATTCAGCGCGTAGCAAAGACCTAGAACATAGATGGCGTCAATATTCTCGTTGGGATGCCAGAGTCGTACCTTTTCCAGCACCGGAATGGCTTGTGCTGGCTTGCCGCTGAAGTAATAGGAGAGCCCTAGTAGTTGCGCAGCATCGCGATCTTCGGAACTTTCACGCAGGGCCTCTTCAAGGTACGCAGCGGCCTCAAAGTAGTCCGCCTGGTAATAATAAGCGGTGCCCAGTTCGTGGCTGATGCCTTTCGTTCCGGGGTGGCTTGCTGCCAGATCTTTAAGATGGACAATTGCTTCCTGGTATTTGTTTTCTTGAATAAGCGAGCGGGCCGTGGCCAGGGCCTGGTCTTCCTGTTGGGCGAGCAGGTTCGCCACAAGTGAAAGCATGAACAGACAGAAAAGAGCCGCAAGCTTAGCGGCAGGCGGCAAACACACACTTTTCGATAAAGGAGCAGTCACGGCTAATCCTTCATCTTTCTTGCTGGTTTCTGCATTGTTCGTCCGGCTGGCTGCCCGGAGCCTTCGACCACAACCGCGATGCTGTCTGCAGGCGGATCCAAATAGCGTTCCACCAGTCCGCTGGGCCAACGGACTTCCAGATATTCAATCTTTCTTATCCTTCCTAAGCCAAAGTGAACACGCATGTCGTTGTTGGAAATATAGCTCGAACCACTACGAACTTCGTCGATCTGCGTGCGAGTAGCGGTCTTGAGCACGAGACGTGCTCCAATGCCACTGCGGTTGGAGTCGGTACCCACAGTCTTGATTTCAATCCAGTGGTTCGGATAGGTAGTGCGGTTGACGAGCAGACTGGGCGCCCGGTTCCGGTTCACAATCACGGCCGACAGCCTGCCATCATTCCAGAGATCGCCAATCGCCAGTCCTCGCGCAGGAGCCGATGTGTTGATGCCCAGCCCTGCCGTCATCGAGATGTCAGTAAACTTGCCATCGCCCTTGTTGTGAAACAGCAACTTTGGTTCGCTATAGTCGATGCCAAGCTTCAGGTCCTCAACCTCCGGATAGACATGGCCGTTCACCAGCAGAAGGTCGGGCCAGCCATCATTGTCAAAATCAAAAAACATGGTGCCCCACCCTAGATATCGGGTACTGGAGCCAAGTCCCGCGGGATACGTCACATCGCTAAAGGTGCCGTCGCCATTATTGTGATAGAGCGTGGGGGTGTCGTCGGAGAAGTTCGTGCGGAACAGATCCAGATTCCCATCGCCATCGTAATCTGCAACCGTGGAACCCATGCCTGCCTGTTCGCGGCCGTCGACGTTGTAGGCCACCCCCGAAAGTATACCCACGTCCGTGAAGGTTCCGTCGCGATTGTTGTGGTAAAGGATGCTCGGTGCGCTGTCACAGGACATGTAGATATCAGGCCAGTCGTCGTTGTCAAAATCAAAGGGTGAAACGCTGAAACAGTATTGGCCCATCGTGCGATCAATGTGTGCGGAAAGCGTGACGTCTTGGAAGCGGCCCTTGCCGAGATTGCGATATAGGATATTTCTGCCGCCAGGCAGGCCTCGCGGCCCACAAAAGACAGCAATGCCCTTCCACAAGCAGCTGGGGTATTTGCCAGGAGGAGCGGCGTGTGCAAGGTCGAAGTTCGCATAATTCGCGACGACCAGATCGAGCTGCCCGTCGCGATCGTAATCCACGAAGGCGCAGCCGCTTCCCCAAGTCTTTCCATCACCAGCGACACCCGCTGCGTCTGCCACCTCTTCGAAAGTGCCCTGGCGGTTGTGGTAGAGCCGGTTTTTTCCGTAGTACGTGACGTAAAGGTCTTCCCAACCGTCGTTGTCGTAGTCGCCGACACACACGCCTTGGCCCCAGCCGCTCGCGACTAGACCAGCCTTCTCTGTTACATCTGTGAATGTGCCATCGTGGTTGTTACGGTAGAGATGACTGGTGGGCGCACTCTTGGCGTCAAAACCGTCAAGCCTGGTGCCATTCACGAGGAATATGTCCGGCCAACCATCGTTATCGTAATCGAGGATGGCTGCTCCAGTGCCGGTGCTCTCTAGAATGTATGTGCTGCTCTTTTTCCCTCCAAATACATTGCTCGCAGAAAGTCCAGCTGTCGAAGCGATATCTATGAAATCTCCGATCATTGGAGGTTTGCTTGTTGCAGAGATCGTCTGCTCACTGTGTGAGTGCCTCGCGGCAAGCTGCAAATCAAGGAAAACAACGAACAGAATC
>MNIY01000170.1 GCA_001919995.1 Ktedonobacter sp. 13_1_20CM_4_53_11 | reverse complement strand
GGATGAGCCAACCACCGCACTCGATGTAGTGGTGCAGCGCGATATTCTCATGCAGCTGATGAGATTACGCAACGATTTCAGCTTCTCGGTGATCTTTATCACCCATGATCTTTCACTCCTGCTCGAAATCGCAGATACGATCGCTATTATGTACGCGGGCCGTATTGTCGAGATGGGAACCCGCAACGACCTGCTTCGCCACCCACGGCACCCATATACCTCTGGGCTGTTGCATTCATTTCCAACGCTGCATGGGCCACGCCACAGTTTGACCGGCATTGCAGGCTCACCACCTGATCTACGGTCAGTACCACCAGGCTGTGCGTTTCATCCACGATGTGCTTTCGCCTTCGCAGCCTGTCGTACTATCGTGCCTTCCCTGCTTCCTGTAGCATCAGAAGGGGCCGAGGTACCGCCAGCGGGAAGGGGGCAAGGAACCTGTGTTGCTTGCCACCTCTATGATGCAGAACTGAACCCTGAAGGTCCACCCGAAAGTCTGGAGTCTGGATATGTCAACTAATACCGCAACATCAACCAATGAAGAACCCGTCCTGAATGAAGAACCCATCCTGGAGGCAGTGCATCTGCGCAAAGAGTTTCCTTTGCACTCGCTCAAGCTCTTTAGGCCTTCACAGGCCGTGCATGCTGTCGAAGACGCTTCGCTGGCTCTGCGCCCCGGTCGTGCTACGGCCTTGGTAGGAGAAAGCGGGAGCGGCAAGACAACGGTCGCGCGTTTGCTGGCAAGGCTCTACACGCCCACGTCAGGCACCATCCGCTATGGGCAGGAAATGGTCAAGGCCAGGGGAGAAGTTACCCTGCGTGCATACCGTCGCCACGTCCAAATAGTCTTTCAGGACCCGTTCTCGTCACTGAACTCCGTGCATACTGTGCGTTATCATCTCAGCCGTCCTTTACGCATTCATGGCTATGCCCATAATACTGCTGAAGAGACGCAGCTCATCATGTCGCTGCTCGAACGAGTGAACCTGACCCCGGCCGAGCAATTCATGCAAAAGTTTCCTCACCAGCTTAGTGGCGGCCAACGTCAGCGCGTCGCAATTGCCCGCGCGTTGGCAGCAAAGCCTTCTGTTCTCCTCGCCGACGAGCCTGTCTCCATGCTGGACGTATCCATCCGACTGGATATGTTGAATCTATTGTTACGTCTCAAAGAAGAAGAGAACATGGCGTTGCTCTTCATCACGCATGATCTCGCCAGCGCCCGCTACTTCGCAGAGGAGACGCTGGTCATGTATGCCGGTCAGATGGTTGAGGGGGGTCCCAGTGATGAGGTAATCCAGCGACCGAAGCATCCCTATACCCAACTCTTGCTCTCTGCAGCACCGGACCCCGATCGATTCGGGTCCACTGTATTGCAAGGTGACCGCAAGGAGTCGTCACGGGTACAATCCATAGTATCTGTAGGTGAAAGCGGGGAGCCACCAAGTTTGATCAATCCACCCGGTGGGTGCCGCTTTCATCCCCGCTGTCCATATGCTATGCCTGTATGCCGCCAGCAGTTTCCGCCACGGACGGAACTGGGCGGGGGACGCTGGGTCAACTGTTACCTCTACGGAGCAGAAAACAAAACTGATCTGACAGCAACAACACACGCAAACGGGCGTCCGTCTAAGGAGGTTGAATGAGTATCATCGATGATGCGAAACCCGCAATGATGGTTGATAGTCCCGTATCATCAGTCTTCCCCGCAGATTTTCTCTGGGGTGCGGCAACTGCATCCTATCAGATTGAAGGCGCAGCCTCTGAGGATGGGCGTGGCCTGTCCATCTGGGATCAGTTCGCAGCTATTCCGGGCAAGGTACATCACGGAGAGAACGGAGATGTAGCGGCCGACCATTACCACCGTATGCCAGAGGATGTAGCGCTGATGGCCGAACTAGGTCTGAATGCGTATCGCTTCTCCATCGCGTGGCCGCGCATTCTTCCCCAGGGAAAGGGAACTGTCAACGGGCGCGGTCTGGATTTTTATGATCGTTTGGTAGATACACTCCTGGCACGAGGTATTACGCCCCTTGTGACCCTGTATCATTGGGATCTCCCGTTGGCGCTGCACGAGAAAGGTGGCTGGCTCAATCGAGAGACTGCATTCGCTTTTGCGGACTATGCAGAGGTAGTCGCGCGACTGCTGGGAGACCGCGTCGACCGGTGGGTCACCCTGAATGAGCCCTGGTGCTCTGCCTATCTTGGATACGGGACCGGCGAACATGCTCCGGGTAGCCGTAAGCAGCAGTCGGCTTACATCGCAGCTCATCACCTCTTGCTCGCACATGGGCTGGCACTCCCTCGCCTGCGTGCACACACCTATCTGCAAGCGCAGTTGGGGATCACACTGAATCTGACACCTGTCTATGCAGCGAATGATCATCCTGAGACGTTACACGCAGTAGAGCTGGCAGACAAGATGAGCAATCGCTGGTTTCTCGACCCGATCTTTCGTGGCAATTATCCTGAAGGTCTTTTCGCCGATGCGGGAGTAGCCTCTCCGCCAATACAGGACGGTGACCTGGACATTATTGCGACTCCCATCGACCTCCTGGGTGTCAACAACTATTCGCGGTCACTCATTCGTGCTCGCGTGGAGGAAAACGGAGGCGGTGACACTCAGACATGGGGCTATGAACATGTCGCAGCGAATTCATCATACACAGAGATGGGATGGGAGGTCTATCCGCAGGCGTTAACCGATGTGTTGGTACGTGTCCACCGTGACTACGCACCTCGTGCCATGGCGGTGACAGAGAATGGGGCAGCCTTTACTGATCAGTGGGACGGCAGAGATCACATCAGTGACCCGCTGCGGATCCACTATATACGTGAACATCTTCAGGCTCTCGGACGCGCACGAGCGCAAGGGGTACCGGTGCAGGGCTACTTCGTCTGGTCGCTGCTGGATAACTTCGAGTGGGCGCAAGGCTACAGCAAGCGCTTCGGTATCGTCTACGTCGACTACCCCACACAGCGCCGTATCATCAAAGACAGCGGTCACTGGTATGCGGCCTTTATCGCGGCACAACGTAGGCAACAGGGCTTGTGAGCTAAGATTTGCATTGCTTTTCTCTCCTTCACATTCCCTCGTTTTCATCGAAGTACTGCTCAAGTGCGCGCCGAACTTTCGACCGTGCCCGGTGAAGCAGTACTCTTTGATTCTTATCGGTAATACCGAGAACGTTACAGATGTCTTCTGATGCCCACCCTTCAATATCATGCAGTGTAATGACGGTACGCTGGCTGGGGGGTAGTGCATCAGTGGCCGACATGATGCATGCATAGGTTTCCTTTGAAAGAAGCCGCTTCTCGGGAATTTCGTCCCAGGCAGCTGGCAGAGATGCCCACTGCCCTGGCAATTGAGAATCTGATGGCAAGAAACGATCAGGGTCCACAGTGGGTTCATCGAAGTTGACCTCCAGGTCCGACAGAGAGGAAAATGGAACGGAGTGCCTCTCGCGCAATGCACGTGTTTTAGCACAGTTGGTGAGAATGCGAAAGATCCAGGTCTTCAGAGAAGAGCGCCCCTCAAAACGGTTGAGCCCCCGAAGCACTCCCAGCCAGGCTTCTTGAACGACTTCTTCAGCGACTGCGTGCTCAGGAACATAGATCATGGCAAGGCGAAGCATGGTAGTACGATACCGATCAATCAAAAAAATAAAAGCATCCTCGTTGCCATTACGGAGCATCTCTATCAAATGCAACGCGTCCTGGCTTGCTGCCGAGACATTCTCGATCTCGAGAATATATGATTGCTTACTCAAACGTAATGCTCCTTTGGTCTGGATCGGTCTTCCACACATTTCGTTCGATTGTAGTTAGTTAACTAACTACAAAACAGCAATAAAAAAGACGATAGAGTTTCCTGCTAGAGGGAGCGGAGCCACGTTTCCAGGCGCTGCAGCTTGCGCTCCAACAGCTCTGGCGAACGAAAACTATTGGTCAATAAAAACGTTCCTTGCATCGACGCGATCAGATCAATGGCTGAATCCTTCGCCTCCTCTTCGTCCTTGCCGAGCAGGCGAAACTGCGTTTCTGCCCAGTCAAGGTAGGCCTGAAACAGGAGAGCCGCAATGGTAGCAGGCTGGCCGTCCTCCTTGTTGAGTTCCTGGGACAGACTCCCATGCGGGCAGCCATAGCGAGCGAGCGTGTGTTCACTCGCACGCTCGGCTGCAAGCAGCCCCAGCAGACGCTGGCGTGGATCAGGATGGCGGTCGAGTCGCGCGAACAAGGACTGCAACTCCTGGAGATGAGCCTGGATCACGGCCTCCACCAGAGCTTCCTTGGTGCGGAAGTGATAGTAGACATTGCCTAAGGGCACCTGGGCCTGCTGGGCAATATCGGCCAGGGTGGTGCCAGTCACACCCTGCTGGTAGAACATGATTTTGGCTGCCTCGATCAGGCGGTCCCGCTTGAGTATATTGTTCATCGAAAATTTCCAGTCTCCGAGTCAGTTATCTAACTAACTTCGTCTGTCGTAAGTATATTCAAGAGGAAGGAATATGTCAAGGGCAAGAACCGGGAATATTCGCATGAAACCTCCTTTCGATCAGGAGGATTATACATTTTACCCATGCCGAAAGAACCTCCTGGATTTAGGAGGAGAGCCAGGTGGCTTCCTCCTCCTTTTATAAAGAGACACAACGAAGTGCCAACAATGGATCGACCGAAGCCACTCCCTGGCTACCTTGGCGGGAACTGCGAGTTCGGGACGGGCGTGGCAAGATTGGCGGTCGGAGCCTGGTCAGTGAACCCGATGACCGCACAGTTGATGTCGACTCCTGCGGCGCCATACGGAGCGGCCGTCCCTGTGGCTGGGTTGAAGCCCGTCAGCAAATCGGGCCGCGTGGCCGCCAGGTTGAAGACGACGACCTCGTCGATCTGCCGCGTGTTGAGTCCCTCGTTCACCGCTTTTTGCGTCCACAGGCCGAGCTGCGCATCCCACAACGGGCTGTACGCGTCGGCATGCCGGGGGTCGCGCAGGGTGGGGAAATCCCCGAACACATTGAGCAGGTCGCCCCCATTGCGCAAGGCGTTGATCAGAGCCGTGTTCTCGGCTGAGGCGTCCTCGCTCGCGTGCCCGTCGCGCACCAGATGCACAAACCCCTGGGCCTGCGGATTGGTGGCGCCCGTCTGCCCGTTGATGAAGCCAAAGAGCCGCTCGCGGGCGGACCCGAGGAAGTCGTCGCCGCCATTGTACGCTGCTTTGTCCAGCGCGGGCACGTAGGTCGAACGCTCCAACACCGCGGTCAGGGGCTGGCCGGCGTCCGTGCTGAGGTACACAATCGGCTGGCCGGCATCGAAGCCCTTGACAAACAACAGGTCGGCGTAGGACTCCAGGAACTGTCCGGAAGGCGACGTCGAGGGTGCGATGTGGATGCCGAGCACCCGATCACCCGTGTTGGTGTGGTGGACGACGTCGAACGGACCGTCACCGGTGGCCACGATGGGCGCGTTGTAGACGACCGGGGATCCGGCAATCTGAATAAAGGGGCTGTATCCCGGGCCGGCCACGGCACCAGGCTGGAACTGGGCGAGCGGGAAGCCGTTGGGTCCTGGCACCGCGATACGGGTGGGACTGAAATCCGGTGCGCCCTGGAAGTGGACCAGCGCTTGCCCAAACGGATTCTGCGCAGGAGGCATCCAGCAGGATGAACCAGGCGGTCTTGCCATAGGCCTCCCCTTTGTACAGCGGCATGCGCACCGTCTCGTGGCTGAGATCGACCTGGATGGCGCTCTCCTCGGTCAGGTGGTCCCTGGGCAGCAGACCGCTGAGCTGTCCCAGTCCCCCTGGCGCCTCCTTGGTTACGGCCGATGCCGACCTCACTCCGTGCCCCGTAAGACCGGGCACGACGGCAACAAGCGTTGTCATGAGCAATACAGTGATCATTGCGATCAATACACGCATGTTTGCGCGTATCAATCTGAAAAGTCGATGCTCCATTTCATAAGCCTCCTTGTTCTGGTGGTACTTGCTGTGGTATCAAAACAAAAGATGTACCGCTCTGGCTCTACTCGGACGCCAAAGAGCACAATGTCTAAAGATGATCGAGAACATTCAGCCTTTAAGTAAGTTAACTAACTATCTCGTTGCAAGCGGAAAGGATTTGTCAAGGGCAAGACCAAATTACCACTTTTCTTCGTCGAGACATTACGCGTGAACAAAAGATGTACGGGGAAATTTTCCGTACAGCCTTATAGTCTATGAACCTGGGAAAATGTTACACGTCCCTGGAAAGAGCTTGAAGATCCGCATAACTCGTCTTTGAGGAGGGGTGGACGTTGACGGTTGATCTGGAAGTGGGCCGATGTTACCAGTTTCGCTTTCGGCGCGATGGAGAGTGGATCAAGGCAGGCTCCTGCGTTTTGCTATTTTCGCTCTATTCCCAGCCCGCTTTTTACACCGGATACATCGTACACCCCTCCACTCTGCTCATACCCACCCGTAAATGGATCTTCAGCCAGCAGCATCGGCGTATCCAGGTCGACGAAGCGGAAATCGCCCAGGCCAGCCACAAAATGGGCGGCGGCCGCGATAGCCAGCCGCGATTCCATCATCGCCCCTATCATCAATTCCGTATGTCTCGCCCGGCAGACGGCCGCGATATCTAACGCCTCCACAAAACCCGATTTCATAAGCTTGATGTTCACGACGTTGACCGCCCCCATCTCAATCAAATGTGCCACATTGGCCGCGCTGTAGGCGCTTTCATCGGCTGCGTTCGCGTCGAGTATCAACCCAACGTTAGGAGCCCCTTCGCGAACTGCCTCAACACGCGCCACATCATCGCGCAGGTCACCGCCAACCTTAATTTTGATGCTGCTGATGCCGCGCGCGACCGTCTCCTTTGCTAGGTCGTATCCCCTCTCTGGTGTGACCATCGGGATACTCATGTCCGTCTCCACGGACGTGCTGGCTCCTCCGAAGAAGACATAGAGCGGGATGCCATAAGAGCGCGTGAGAGCATCCAGCAGCGCCATCTCTATACCGGCGATGGCCGTCCCCTGGCTGAAATAGACGCCGCGTATCAACCTGGAGAGGCTGCGCCAGTGTGCCGCGTCCCTCCCCTTGATCAACTCCGCGCACCCCTGTGCAGAAGAAAGCGCCGTTCCCTGTGTCTCGCCAGTGCTGGGTGTAAAGGGCGCGCATTCTCCATAACCCCTGCTCCCGTCCTCGAGCATGATGGTGATGAGCACATTGCGCGCATCATTGGTCGTTCCAGTAGCGATACTGAACGGCTCCAACAGTGGAATGTTCAACGGTTCAACTGTTATGGTACGGATGGTGGTGCGTGACATACTATATAAAGCCTTTCCACGAGTTCAATAAAGAATTCTGTACCTGTGACTGGAGCATCTATCAAGCTTTCTTTTATTTTCCACTTGTGATTCTATATTCGTTCCATCATCGACGCGCTTTCTCCTTGAGGTCATGTGTCATGGCTTCACCCTCGTTGGCCTCTTGTGGGGCCGTTCAACCACAACGCCACGCGCTTGATACTCAAGCCATTGCTGGAGGTCCTCAGCAAAGTCATCCATGACCTGACAATACTCGTTCCACTCTTTCTCGGCTTGCTGCATAATAGTATACCAGCTTGTCCTTTGAACGCCGATCCGCTCAAGGTAGGCGCGGAATTGTTCATCATAGGTCTTAGGATGCACCTCGATCTCCGTCCCGTCCTCTAAACGGGTGTAGTAGCATCCCATAGGACTGTAGAAGTGCTTGCCGCTCCCGGCATACCATCTCATTTTTTCCATCCCGATTTACCTCGTTTCTGTGCCAGAGCATTTCATAACTTTTTTACGTTGCAGGCAATCTCAGAAAATTCTTGAACCAACAACAGAATACCTCAATCAATAGGACTTCTGAACCACATCATGGGACGTTTCAGGACGTTTTGTGCTATGCTAGCAATATCCTTATATTTTTAGAAAGTAGCGGGAAAATATGACGAACGAACGGTTACGAAATGCAATGACTGTCGCACATATTGATATAGATACGATTACCAAAGTAACCAATGTTGATCCTAAAACTGTCCAGCGTTGGTTAAATGGGCGTGTTCCGCACGCTCGTCACCGTTGGCAAGTTGCAGAATTGCTTAAGGAACACGAGGATTTTCTCTGGCCCACCGACAATAAGGCTGCAGCTAGTGAACATACCTTTGAGGTCGTTGCAGCTTACGCTCATCGCAATGAAGTACTGCCTAATGTGTGGTGGCAACTATTCTTCCAACCACAAGAGCAGATTGATCTACTCGGCTACGCTATGCTATTTTTACCCGAGCAAAATTCAGGTCTGGTAGACCTCTTGAAGGAGAAGGCAACAAACGGTTGCAAAATAAGGATTGCTTTGGCTCACCCGGCATGTATTGCTGTGCAAATGCGCGATGAAGAGGAACAATTAGGCGGAACATTATCCGCACGCATTCAAACAACGCTCTATCATTTCCGTGGCATTCGGGACTGCGATGGAATCGACATCCGCTATCATTCTACTGTCTTGTACAATTCACTGTTTCGATGTGATAATGAGATGTTTGTTACTCCCCACCTATACGGTCTACATGGGTCAAAGGCTCCTTTGCTTCATCTACGCTGTTTAGGACCGAAGGGTATCTTTGCGAACTTCGCAGCACATTTTGAATCTGTATGGGCAACAACAAATCCAATAATATAAGGAGCAATTATGGCTCGTTTAGACTACTTTAACGATTCCAATGCGCCTAAGCCAAATAGTATTGTTCCGTCAGCTTCGGCAATCGTTACCAACGACGAGGGAAAAATCCTTTTGCATCGGCGTAGTGATAATGATTTATGGGCGGTGCCAGGAGGAGCAATGGACATTGGTGAGAGTATTGGAGAAACTGTTGTGCGAGAGGTCAAAGAAGAAACCGGATTGGACGTAAAACCGGAATATATTATTGGCGTTTATACTAATCCCAAACACGTTATCGCATTTTCTGACGGTGAGGTACGTCAACAGTTCTCTATCTGTTTCTATTGTACGATTGTTGGCGGAGAAATACGGGCAAGTGAAGAGTCTTACGAGGTTGCTTTCTTTTCCTCCCAGGAAATTAAACATTTGAAAATGCATCCCTCTATTCGCTTGCGTATTGAGCACTATTTAGAACACCGACCACAGCCAGTCATCAATTAATAGTAGCTTCTAAACCGTAGGCATGCAACCTGGTTAGGGTACGTTCAACAGCAAGGGAGAGGTAAGGTTGTGATTGACGAAGTGCTTGAGAAACGATATCTTCCTCACCATAACGGGCGAAAACCTCAACTACACGCTCTTGCAGAGAGACAGTATTACCTGTGGGTCCTATAGTTTGATCGCAGTAGGTAAGAGCGTCTGCTACTGCTGAACACTCGCGAGGGAACGCATTTAGTGCATCCTCAAGACCGCGTAGTCGTGCTTCAAAACGTGCCTCAGAATGGTGGGCAA
>MNIY01000086.1 GCA_001919995.1 Ktedonobacter sp. 13_1_20CM_4_53_11 | reverse complement strand
ATCAATGCGCTGTCCGCGTTTATCATATTGGATCAGCACGGGTCCCTGGCGGTTAGCGACCTGTGCAAGTTCGTCCATCCTCCGCGAAGCGACCCCGCCCATCCTGCTGAGAATCCCCTGTGCCCGTTCAAAATCCTCTGTTGAGAGGGACTGGCGCATGTGATACGATAAGTCAGGATCAGCTGTATAGAAGTTTATTCTACTGGTATCAGGTATCTGCCTGGATAGATCGCCGATAGTCGTCATTGATGTGTATCCCTTTCGCTCGCGCTTATCGTGTTTCTAGTGAACCACGCGTTGAAATCTATTCCCTTATCAAAGGATATCACAAACATGCGGACAATACTGATACTGAATCCCGTCGCAGGCAACACACCAATAGCGGAGTCACAAGGGACAGGGGAAACGAACGAGGAAGCAATTTTGAGAGGATTGCGCGCCTATGGCATCGAGCCAGACGTGTGGTACACCACCCTGGAAGATACAGGTGAGGGACTGGCGAAAAAAGCAGCGGATGAAGGGGCAGAACTGGTTATTGCTGCCGGCGGTGATGGGACTATTCACGCAGTGGCTGCTGGCCTGATCGAGCGTGAGAGTACGCTAGGTATTATCCCCATGGGGACGATGAATAATCTTGCCCATAGCCTGGGTATTCCTTTGCCGATCGAGGCTGCATGCGCAATCATCGCTAAAGGAGATACACGAGCCATTGACGTTGGAAACATTAATGGCAAAGTCTTCACCGAGGTTGCTGGAATAGGGCTTGAAGCGGCCCTCTTTCCAGCAGCAGAGGAGATAAAGAGCCTTGGCTTCATTTCAACAGTGCGCGGTGTAATCCAGGGACTGTTCACGCTCTTCAGCTTCCAGCCCACGAAACTCAGAATTTCTTTTGACGATAAAAAACGCCGCCCCTATGAAGCGATCCAGGTAACGATCTGCAATGCGCCATTCTATGGCCCGCATTTTCAAGTTGCCCCTGATATTGTCATGGATGATGGGCTGTTAGATGTCTTCATTTACAAACAATTCAGTAAACTTGAATATATCCAGCACGCTATCTCCATCAGCCAGGGACGCCGCATATTCCAGCCAAAGATTACACACCGACGTGTGAAGTCTCTGCGCATTTTCACTGATCATCCCGTAGAGGTCCAGGCGGATGGACTACCCCATGGCCATACACCAGCAACAGTTACTCTTATTCATGGCGCTTTGCGCGTACGTGTACCTACCATCAACGCCCCTGGCCTTCGAGAGGAAGACACGTCTCCAAGCGAGCAAGAAAGCAGTCTACTAGTGAGTAAGCAGAATCAATAGCAGCTACAAGAAAGGTGTGCTCTATGCCTGCAAAAACAACCCGACAAGGTAATAACAGTGATATTTCATCCATTTATAACCAGGGACTACCACAGCTTGCAGCCACAGTGGAACAGAATGTCAAACCTGTGATGACGGAGGCACAACATATCGCGGCGCAGACCTCGTTCTCAGGCCGAAAAGCGGTTTCGCGCGGCACCATGTTCCTGGCATTTTATCTCTGGCTCCTATCAGGCGCAGTAATGCTTTCGTGGATTGCACAACGCACACAATTTTTCCCCGGCGATATGGTGATCACGAAGATACTACAAAAGCGCAAAAATCCGTTGGTACGCAAGTTTATGCTTGGTATTTCAGAGATAGGCTTCCCCAAGCTCTCTATTCCTCTTTCCATCAGTTTTGCTGCTATATTCTGGGCGCTACGCTTCCGCTTAGAGGCTTTTTTTATTCTGTTGACCAGCTCTTCCCATCTCCTCAATGCGCTGGTAAAGCGTCTCATCAAACGCCCACGACCCACTAATGAACTGGTGACAGTTGCGCGCGTGATCAACGAGCCGAGTTTTCCCAGTGGTCATGTTATGCACTACATAAACTTATTCGGCCTGTTGAGCTATCTACTGGCGACCAACTGGCGTTCCGGGAGACTGAGAAACATCTTGATTGCCATCTGCATCGCATTGATTGCCTTCGTTGGACCTTCGCGCGTCTATCTCGGTGCGCACTGGCCCAGTGACGTGATGGCAGGCTACCTGTATGGAGGACTCTGGTTTGGGGGGATCATGGCCCTCTATTTGAGAGTGAAGTCATGGATACACCCGTCCCAGGGGCGTACACCGGAGGCAATGAAACCGTTGCAGCAACCAAATGAAGATGAAGAGGAGTAACTCAGCAATTTTTTCTTGACAAAGCACCAACATTAAGGTACAATCCAGGCTGTGATATACAAGCCTCGTTCGTCTAGTGGCCAAGGACGCCGCCCTTTCAAGGCGGAGATCACGGGTTCGACTCCCGTACGAGGTACTTATTTTCAGACAAGCCTGGCATTCCTGCTTATTTTGGTGTGCCAGGCTTGTTTGTATCTATCTCTTCGGAGGAGAAGAGGGAGGCTACACATTTATGATTAGCGTCGAAGAAGCCCTGGCACGCATACTTGCCGAAATTACGCCCCTCAACGCCATGCAGGTACCACTCTCAGAAGCTTGCGGGCTGGTACTTGCCCAGGATATCGTGGCACAAGAGGATATACCGCCGTTCGCCAATTCAGCCATGGATGGTTTTGCGCTGCTTAGCCATGACAGCCAGCCACAACATGGACAGCCTTCTCGCCTGCGCATCACGGGGGGAGTGGCAGCCGGCTATGTGGCGGATCACGCGGTTGAAGAAGGTACAACCATGCGCATCATGACAGGAGCGCCTTTGCCACCTGGAGCTGATAGCGTCATACAGGTCGAGCTGACCCGTTCTGAAGGACCGGATAGTGAATGGGTAGAGATCTTAGAAGCGGTACCTCCAGGGAACAACATTCGCCCGGCGGGTGAAGATATGCGGCGAGGGCAAACCGTGTTACGGCAAGGCAGCGAGGTTGGCCCATGGGAGATTGGTGTGCTGGCTACCCTGGGATGGCCAACTATCCCGGTCATACAGCAACCACATGTAGCTATCCTTGGGACAGGGGATGAAGTGATAGACGTAGACGAGCCCTTGAGACCAGGGAAAATTCGCAACAGCAATAGTTACCTCCTCGAGGCGGCGGTACGGCAAGCGGGTGCGGTTCCTCATCGCTTAGGCGTTGCCCACGATACAGTGGAGAGCCTGCGCGAGAAGTTTACTGAGGCCGTTCGATATAATCTTATTATTACTTCAGGTGGAGTCTCAGTGGGAGATTTCGACCTGGTGAAAAATATTATGGCGGAGCAGGGACAGATCAACTTCTGGCGCATCAATATGCGACCAGGCAAACCCGTCGCATTTGGACACATTGGTGGTGTACCGTTATTGGGGCTCCCTGGCAACCCTGTTTCAGCGGCAGTGACTTTCGAGCTTTTTGGCCGTCCGGTAATACGCAAGATGATGGGGCACACACGCCTGGTACGTCCCCAGGTCGATGTGATCGTTGAAGATGGTGTAAGTGACCGTGCTATGCGTCGCCACTATGTGCGAGCGCGCGTTGAATGGCGCGATGGCCACTTTGTTGCCCACACTACCGGCAATCAAGGCTCGAATATCATGACATCTCTACTGAATGCCAATGCACTGGTGATTGTGCCTGAAGGTGGGGTAGAAGTGCGTCCCGGAGATACAGCTAAAGCGATGATGCTGGATTGGCCAGAGGAGTAGTTGGAAAAGGAAGGGCGTCCAGAAATGCTTTCCGGACGCCCTTTTTTGTAAACTCGCAGAGCGACTAACGCCCACTACCTACAGGAGCATAGGCACCACTAGTTGCATTCGTAGGAGGAGCTGACTGGAGAGGCTGCAAAGGCTGTGGATTGGCAACCCAACCACGACCAGGAACAAAGGTAGCGCCATTGCCCCCATTGCCCCATTGTGACATCGTCTCAAAAGGGACAGATGAACCAAAGGTTGGTGGCAAAGCTTCAGTCGTGGGAGTAACGGTAACCGGGGGCTGTTGAGCTTGTGGTACATACCCTTGAAAAGGATAGCCATTATTCGAGCCAGGAGCCATGAGACCCGGTGTAAACTTGTTTACAGGCGAGGGGGGAATTGTGACTTGCACCAGGCCAAGGGCTATCAGTTCACCAGCTACCTGACATAGAAGATCGGCTGGCACACCCAATTCCTGACAAGCGGCCTGCAATGAAGTGCGACCATCAACGCGCGTCAGTACACGCCATTGCTCAGGCGTAATCTGCAACTGCGGGTTTCGCCCACGCAAAGCAGAAAGATCCAGTGGTATCAATACCATTTCAGGTCTCATAAAGGAAGTATCGATGCGCATTGGAGGTAGAGGTTGATCGACACGTACTGGAGGTGTGAGCGGTAAAGCGTGTGCATTAGTATCGCTGAATATATCCACCGTAGAAAAGGATGGTGCAGGTGAAGGAGGCGAAGGGACAACTGGCGGTGGTTCAGTAACTAGCTGGGCAGCACTAAGCAGCGAAGCGGGCTGAGCAGAAGCCTTCACTTCACGCTTTTCTTTTGTGCTTTGCAGTGAAGCTTCAATCCCTTCGTCTCGCTGACGTTGTGCAGGCGCTGCTGTTGGCGGAGGAGGGAACAACGTAGCAGGAGCAAGCGCAACGAGGAGACGGTCGGCAGGAGGTTGCGTTCCATCTTCAAAATAGATTTCGCCGCTCTGCCATGTGAGGAGTACCTTTATTACCTCACGCGCTTCTTCTGTTGCCCAGGCACGTAAACTCTCATGGCTCATGTGCCCCAGATCCATAAGCGTTAAAGCTATGCGCGTCTCACCTGGTTGAACGTCACCCACCGCTGTGAGTGTATCTTGCAAAGCTTTAGCCGAAATAACACCCGCTTGTAGAAGGCGATCGCTCAGCGTCGAATTGGGTCGTGCCGGGCCAATACACATCAAACGGCCATCTCTAAAATAGAGTTCTACCCACCGTCCTTCTTTTTTAACCACGAGCAACCCTGTTTTCGCATAAGTCTCAATTCCCTGTAAGACCAACGGCAGGTTGAGTTGCTCTAACTGCCCTATATGTGACACAATAATTCACCACCCGTCCAAAAACGGCTCTTCATACCAGTGCACATCCCGTCCCCCACCCTTTCGAGATAGTACAACCGGTTCAGAGTCCACTACGAAATGTTGCACTACAAATATACGTCGACTTAATTTACCAGGCCTCTTTACGAAGCTTCACGAAGTTAACGGACACTGTCAACATTACTGTTTACGCGGGGGCCCTTACAATCACTATACTCTACATTTTTCTAGAGCATACTGATCATTAAATAAAAAAGGCTTCATTGCCTTTTTTAGCGGAGGGAAAGGGATTCGAACCCCTGGGGCTGTTAACCCAGCTGTTTTCAAGACAGCCGCAATAGACCACTCTGCCATCCCTCCGTGCATTAGTTTACCACATGACTTGTCCAAAATGGAAGGTTCCCATGAAAATATCCCCTTAATACGGCTTATTTCTGCCAATAGCCGTCTTTCAAGCCATCCCTCGGGGCTTTTTCAAGCTAGAAAGAGAGCGCCGATGCCCCCATGTAGGGACGTAGGACTTTTGGGATAATGACAGTGCCATCTGCTTGTTGATATATCTCTAGAATGGCAGCCATCGTCCGCCCAACCGCCAGGCCTGATCCATTTAATGTGTGTACGAACTCGACACGGCCACCACTGGTTGGGCGATATTTGATATTGGTGCGCCTTGCCTGGAAGGTTTCGCAGTTACTCACCGAAGAGATCTCCACATAACGGCCCTGGCCCGGCATCCAGACCTCCAGATCAAACGTCTTCGCGGCGGCGAAAGGTAGATTGGGAGCACCAAGTGTTACTACACGATAGGGTAGCTCCAAATCACGTAGAACAGCTTCTGCATGCCCCAGCACCTGGTCCAAAACCGTATATGAATCCTGGGGCGCGACAATTTGAAAAAGCTCAACTTTGTTGAACTGGTGCAATCGCAGCAATCCGCGTGTCTGCCGTGAAGCTGACCCTGCCTCCCGCCGGAAGGCGGTGGTCCAGGCTACATAGCGAATCGGGAGCGCGCCCATGGGTAATATCGAGTCACTATGTACTTCCACCAGCGGCACCTCAGCGGTAGGATTGAGATACAGTTCATCTTCCGTACATGCATACGCCTGGTCCTCAAATTTTGGCAACTGACCTGCTCCAATCATCGCTGAACGCTTAACGAGGAACGGTGGCAGGATTTCGATGTATCCATGTTCGCGCGTATGCATATCGAGCATAAAAGAGATCAGAGCACGTTCAAGGCGCGCCCCTGCTCCTTTCAAGCTGATGAAACGGCTGCCAGAGATCTTTGTCCCGGCTTCGAAATCAATCATGCCCAGTCGTTCGCCAAGTTCCCAGTGCGGTTTTGCTTCGAATTCAAGAGAAACAGGTTCTCCCCAGCGCCTTACTTCATAATCTCCGGATGTAGATTCGCCGTCACCCTCCTTTACGCTCGGGTGAGGGATATTTGGCAAGCTGAGTAGTAGTGGTTGAAGGCGCGTATCGATATCGATAATTTGTAGCTCAAGCTGACGTATATCCTGCGTAATAGCTTTGACCTGCTTGCTCAGTTCAGCGCGTCGTTCGACGGGAGCTACCCGCACTGTCTCTTTCAATGGTTTCAAGGCAGTATAGAGACCATCGCAACGTGTGACGAGGCCGCGCTTCAGTTCAGCCAGGCGCAACAGTTCATCGATGCTTTGAGGATCACGACGCCGAGATAAACCCTCTCGGACAACTTGGGGATTTTGGCGAATAAAATCAAGGCTCAACATGATCACAGTATAGCACAAGCCAGGGGTACCTACTCTCAACATCTTTTGAATACCTAAATGGGTAAGAAGTGTTTCCCATTCTGGTGTTTCATTGACGATAAAACACCCATCCCTTATAATAAAACTGTTCTATTTTTCAGTACTACTCTGGACAGGAAAAGAAACACCATGAGGATTGGACTGCTCGAAGACAACAGTGCGATACACGAATACCTTACAACCGTGCTACAATTGTCTGGACACACTGTCTCTACTCACACCGTTGGATTGTCTCTCCTGGACGAGCTCCTGGCAGAACAGAGTGCTGAAACCCCATTACCATATGATCTGGTGATCGTTGACATCTTACTACCAGGTACACTCTCAGGTCTGGCAGTGATCAACTCCATTCGGCAGAACATACCTCCTGAAACACTCCCAATTATTGTTGTATCAGCAGCAAGCCAGCATCAATTAGAGCAGATTCGTGAGCGCTTCCCCGATGTTCAGGTCTTACAGAAGCCCTTTCCAATGAAAACGCTTTTGGAGCTCATCGAATCAAAGCATGTAGGCGATACGATCTAATCACTTCCTCTTTGCAAAATATTGCATATTAGGTGGATTTGGGGTAGACTATTACGTGGCGGATGAGCAAGAGCAAAGTACAGGAACATGATTACGGTCGTCAAACTGAGTCCACGTGGGGAAACAAAAATACAATACCAGGGAGAAGTTGTCGAACATCTATCTCATGGAGTGATTATTCAAGCCTACTGGTCCCACCCGACAAAAAATCTGGGATACGTCAGTTTTGAACCTGGTGACAGATTTATCGAATACTATTACACTGATCGGTGGTATAACATCTTTGATATTGCGAGCACACAAGGTGTGAGAAAAGGTTGGTACTGCAATATTGCTGAACCAGCCATTCTTTTTGAAGATCGTATTGAGCAGGTTGATCTGCTGCTGGATGTCTGGGTTAGCCCTGGAGGCGAAACGCTCATCCTTGACGAAGATGAATTTGCCGCCGACACAACGCTCACAACACGGCAGCGAAACGGAGCCAGGCAAGCACTGCAAGAACTTTTACAGATGATTGCAGATCAGCAGGGAGCGTTTTCAAAGAAAGTAGGAATATAGAGGTTTGTTGAGTGTGTTGATACAACACTGTGATGAAGCCACATAAGACTTCGGAAGGATATATCTTGATGGAAAAAAGAGGCGCCAGGCTGTTCCAGCAGGGAGATGGCAGTGGTGAAACTAACTGGAACATTGTGGAGCTTGATTCTCGCAGACAGCTTCGCCAGAAGGTAAACGAACTCATCAGACTCAGTTACGATTCTACAACTACCACTAGCGAAATGCAGCAGCAATTGCTCCAAAGCGTGGCAATGTTCGGCAACCAACTTGCTACGCGGCTTGTGCGTTCGCTTCAAAGCGACGATCAACTGAAACGCCAGCATATCGTCTGGCTACTGACTTTACTGGACGATAAAGAAACTATTCCTCTACTCCAGTGTATGTCGCAGAACGAACGGCTATCCAGGTATGTCCGGCTCTCAGCGTCACTCGTCCTGGCGGGTCTGGGTGCTACAGCAGAAAGTGCTGCGCACTACCAGCGCAAACATTTGTATGCCATTGGCTAACGAGCAGAAATATGGTGAGCATAGAGATTCCATATGAACTTCTGCGCTATTTGACGCTCAACGAAATAGCTGTGACGATCCCTGGTAAAAGATTAGCGCTGAGGATAATTGCTCCGCCAAGAAGCGTTGAAGCTGTCGGAATAGCCCCAAGGAGCAAGACCCCGAAGACGATGCCCCATACGGGTTCGAGGCTGGCTAACAGGCTTGCAGATTGAGCGGTAATATCGTGCATACTTGCAATAAAGAGCGTATGAGCCAGCGCTGTACAGACAACTCCAAGAATGAGCAGAATGAGGAGTTCGTGAGGCGTCCAGAAGGAACCAGTCGCTGTCAAGAAAAAGATTGGCAAAAGGACGACAGCAGCTATCCCGTCCTGACACAGGCTGATCAGCAGGCTAGGATAGGTTCGCCCAAGCCAGCGGTTTGCGACGGAAAGCAGCGCGAATGTGGCTGCTGAGAGCACACCCCACATCACTCCAAGAGTCGTTTGATTCTGGAAAGTAAAAGAGGGAACTAACAGGTAGATTCCTGGTAAGATGAGCAAGGCTGCAACGATCTGTACTCGCCTGGGACGTTGATGCAGCAGAAGGGGTTCCAATGCTGCAGTAAAGAGGGGGAAGCTGGAGAATGAGAGCAGCCCAATGGCAACATTAGAGACATTGATTGCTTGAAAGAAGGCAGTCCAGTGCAGCGCGAGCAACACTCCTAGCCCAAGTAGCAAGAAGCCATCTTGGCGTCGCTTCGGAAGCAAGGGAATGTGCTGGAACAAGCAGATCGCCAGAAGCAGCAGACCGGCAAAGAAGACACGCCCAAAGACAATGAGCGGGGCGGGGAGTAAACTCAGCTTGCCCAGAACTCCTGCAAGGCCAAAAAAGAGGACGGCAACATTAGCAAACACCAATCCTCGCAGCGGTTTCGGTTGCTCGGTCATAAAGGTTTCCTCTCCCTCGGGAACATATACCAGTATCTTACACAATTTTGACTCTTTTTTGATCGTTCAATACATCAAGAGGATTGGATCAACGATCCAACCTTCAACTCTATTAGACCCTGACGGAATACCATAGCCATTGTTTCGCTGTGTATACGCCCAGGCAGCCTGCAGAGCGCAGAGTAGAGCATCGAGGTTATCACCCGTAGAATCTTGTATACATGCCTCAACAAGTTTACCAGGCAATTCGATGGCAGTAACGCCATACTGATTTGAGAGTTTAGGTGAGCGCAAACCACAGACAATATCATGACGCGCTGTGGCTTTATCTGGTATCTGTTTGTTACGTTCATCACTCTTGTAGCTGCGTTTGCCAATCAACTTGCGTACAATCAGAGCAGGATATCCTTCAACCACTATTCTATCAGCATCCGTTGGATAACATGGGAGTATGCTCACACCCGCTGCAAGTAAGCGAGGCGCGCCTTGAAAAAACATTTTCCCTAGGGGCACCCGCTGTAACATCATAGGACTACATGCGCCCGCGTACTTGTCCGTTGTTCTTACATGGTGTTTATCACCTAACGGTCTGTTCTCACGATAGTGAATCAGCGTTTGCTCAAACTGTGTTTTGTCCATTAATGACAGGAGGGAAATGTAATCCACCCAGGTTTCGGGCCAAACGAGATTGGAGAGTAGTTTTTGTGGTAGACCGAACGGAAAGTCGAGAGCAGCCACCCAGGGACCTGGCAGTCGTAAAAATGACTCAAACGCAGCAAAACTATTGATTTTCATTACCTCGTGCACACACAAGAGATCCTCTTTCAAATCACACACAGCGGCGGTGATAGGTTTCTTCGGGCCTGGTGCACTGGTAAAGTCAAGGCCAAATATCTTCATATGTGGTTTGCCTGCTGATACTATGCCGATAACCAGGAGTGGTAAGCAACCTGAAGTCTATAGATGAGCCATCACGTTCTTACTTATAGCCCTCAAAGTTGCAAATACACCTTTGCCATCACAGGCAATAGCTTCAAAGCTGGGGACGCGGCGACGGTTGAGATAGCGTTCAAGTACATTGACTGGCAGGGCTGAAGGCATATCGCGCTTATTCCACTGCATAATAAAAGGAAAATTACCCAGATCTTTACCGATACGACGCATATTCACCTCTAATTCGGCAATACTCTGCACATTTTCTTCAAACTTCTCGGCTTGCGAGTCCACAACAAAGACAATTCCGTCTGCACCACTGAGTACCGCTAAACGCGTACGTTCATAAAGGACCTGTCCAGGCACCGTATAGAGATGGAAGCGGGTGCGAAAACCGTGCACGGTTCCTAGATCGAGAGGGAGAAAATCAAAGAAGAGGGTTCGTTCGGTCTCCGTGGCAATCGAGAGCATCTCTCCACGGGCCTTCGGGTTGATACTTTTAAAAACGTATTGTAAATTTGTCGTCTTCCCACAATATCCAATACCATAATAGACGATCTTGCAGTGAATCTCGTGGGTAGCAATATTGATGAGCGCCATAGATGCTAGAACCTCTAATCGCGGAAGAGCAGATCAATGGTATCCTCGACTGATGAGCGGAACTGTACATTGATGACCGAGGACTTCGTGCGTGTCGTATCAGCACGCACCCGCTCAAGTATCCTTCCCATCTCATCAGCAGCTTTTTTTGAGAGAACTTTGACCAGGCCAATATGGGTGAGTTTGTCAAAGACAATGACCAGCAGCCATTGTTCTTCCACCATGGTCGTAAATATATTTTCTTTCACACCTTGTTGGAAAATAGTGCGAAAATCTTTCTCTCCAAGCAGTTCAGCAATATGGCGGGAGGAGGAAAATGCGCCAGCGAGCAACGCTCCAAGGGAGGTAGCATTACGCCGTACTCCTGTCCCTTGAGTCGCGATGACCTGCCCGCTTTTGTCAATCAGCATGACAGAAGTAGCATTGGTGTCATTCATTAGTTTATTTAACGCTGCAGAGATAAAAGCCAGTTCACGATCTGAAATGACAAGGTTGGTCAGTTGTTCCATCTACGCGCCGCCCTCCGTACATGCTCAATATTCATGTAACGATGTTACGCTATATCAAGAGCTTCAAGAATTTCACTACGGCTTGTTTTGGCTAAATGACGTACGCGAGCGATATTAGAAGCATTCTCAGAAAGTGTGACGAGGAGGGCGAAGTCACCCAGAGGATCGACACTTACCAGGCCATTTTCATATTCCATGAGCACGCCAACAACGGACCCGCGCGAAATTTCCTGCCCCAGAGCTTCAGCCGTGCTCAGGCCTGTAGTCATGATAGCCCCTACAGCTTCCATATCGTCCTTACCATCACGCGTTAGCCCCTCTATCATTAAACCGTCACGCCCCACCAGGATAGCTTGCCACACACCAGGAATCGATAAAAAGCGGCTTAGAGTCTGTTTAAGATCAACCATACTTCCCTCCGCATTGACGGGCTGTACCGAACATGTTGAATAAGCCAGCATAGGTCACCGCTATTCTATATGATGTGCTGCTAAGAAGCAACAGAATAAGACATCTTGGCTAAAGAAAACGGAGAGCAGCCAGAATATAGGCACGTGCAGCTAGAATGACTTGACTGGATTCGGTATGCTCATCAGGCATATGCGCAACACGTACATCGCCAGGGCCAAAAAGAACGGCGGGAATGCCGCCAAAATTGACGAGGAGGCGTAAATCGGAACCATAGGGCGCGCCTTGCAATACAGGCTCATGACTGGTGAGGTCAACCATGCACTGTTGGCAAAGCTTCACGAGGGGATGATGCAGAGGTATCTCACCTGACTCGAACTGACCTCCGCTCCACTTGATTTCCTGGGGATGGTCACGTAACCATGGATCCTCCTCAGCAAGATTTAACAGTGTACGCTCAAACTGACGACGCACAGCATCGCTCGCTTCACCCATTGCCACGCCGATGCGTCCCTCAAAAATCAGTTCTTCAGGCACTGAAGAAGACCAATTGCCAGCTTGTACGCGACCAATGCTGAGGGGATATGGCAATGGCAGTTTTCCGAGTAAAGGGTGCTCTACCTCGCTATTCCTTTCCCGCTCCAATTGTATGAGCGTTCGATGAATATCCAGGTACTTTTCTATGGCACTGACACCCTCGAGACGCACACAGGCATGGGCTGATTTTCCAGGTACACGAACCGTGAAAGTAAGAGCTCCAGCCTGCGCAGGAATGAGATTCAACCGGGTTGGCTCACAAACAATGGCGGCATTCCCTCTGTGACCCCGCAACAGGCTGGCAAAGGTGCCTATGCCGCCATCCTCTTCTCCAATCACGCTCTGCACCATCAACGAGCCATCGATAGGAACGGAGGAGTCTTTGATGGCTTTGATTGCAAAGAGCGCGGCCATCAACCCACCCTTCATGTCACAGGCCCCACGCCCATAAATACGACCATCCACGAGATCGGCTCCCCAAGGTTCATACTGCCAACTAGCACGGTCACCCTCGGGTACGACATCGATGTGACCGTTAAAGACCAGCCTCCTGCCGGATGCAGCTCCAGCCTCTCTACGCCATGTAGCTACCAGTCCCACTGCTCTGTCTTTGCTGCGATCTACCTCCATCCCAGGAAATTGTGGATGTCTCTGAAGTTCCGCCACATCGATATCCCACAGGTCTACATCCAGGCCGAAATGTCGCATTTGTTGCGCCAGCCAATTTTGTGCCGCAGCTTCCTGGCCGGTCGCGCTTGGGATTCGCACAAGGTCGCGTAAAGCCTTGATCAGCCCTTGCTCATCCAATGAGGCAAGGGCCTTATGCTCAATACTAGAAAGAGGCATAATCCATCACCTCTGGTATTTTGTTCCATAATTGGGGGCCTCTTTCGTAATCAACACATCGTGTGGGTGGCTTTCGCGCAAACCAGCATTGGTGATACGCACAAAGCGGGCATTATTCTGCATATCTGCAATTGTAGCTGTACCAGCGTAGCCCATAGATTGGCGTATGCCACCAACCAGCTGGTGTACCAGCGGACCGAGCGCACCTTTGTAGGGAACGCGCGCTTCGATCCCTTCAGCAATCAATTGCGACTCATCCTTT
Organism: Ktedonobacter sp. 13_1_20CM_4_53_11; assembly: GCA_001919995.1. The sequence continues at coordinate 1,375 of MNIY01000086.1, read as the reverse complement.
GTCTCCCCCTGGAAGTAGCGATCTTTGCTATAGCTGCGCTGCTTCATTGCGCCTATTGACCCCATACCGCGGTAGTCTTTGAAGCGCTCTCCCTGCGAGATGATGAGCTCTCCGGGACTCTCATCTACTCCCGCCAGGAGGCTCCCCAGCATGACTGTATCAGCACCCGCAGCGATGGCTTTAGCAATATCACCGGAGTACTGAATGCCACCATCAGCGATGACGGGCACACCATGTTGGCGAGCAAACTGAGCACAATCATAAATTGCTGTGATCTGCGGCATGCCAATGCCGGCGATGACACGAGTTGTACAGATAGCGCCCGCACCTATACCTACTTTGACTGCGTCTACCCCTGCCTGGATAAGCGCTTCTGTAGCCTCCGCCGTAACGACATTGCCCGCGATCAATTGAGCCTGTTTCCCAAAGCGGTCCTTTATCTGGGCCACTGCTTCGATGACCATGCGTGAATGAGCGTGAGAGGTATCGATCACCAGAACATCAACCCCTTCTTCAATCAAGGCAGCACTGCGAGCATTGATATCTGGACCGACGCCTACCGCAGCGCCGACACGCAAGCGGCCAAACTCATCCTTCGTAGCGTGGGGATAGAGGATTTTCTTCTGGATATCTTTCATGGTGATGAGCCCTTTAAGCATACTATGCTCATCTACTACCGGTAATTTTTCGATTTTGTAGCGATGGAGGCTGTCGCGAGCCTGTTCTAAGGTTGTCCCAACAGGCACTGTAATGAGGTGATCACGCGTCATGAGTTCAGTGATTGGACGCTCCATGTTTGTCTCAAAACGAATGTCGCGATTTGTGAGTATGCCGACAAGTTTTCCATGTTCAGTAATGGGAATACCAGAGATGTGAAAGTGTTCCATAGCAGCTAGCGCTTCACGTAGCGAAGCGGCTGGTCCCAATGTGATTGGATCAGTGATCATTCCAGACTCAGATCGCTTTACTTTATCGACTTCTCGCGCCTGGTCTTCAATGGACAAATTACGGTGGACAACCCCAAGACCACCCTCTCGCGCCAGTGCGATAGCCAGCTTTCCCTCGGTCACGGTATCCATAGCAGCGCTGATGATGGGAATGTTGATCACGATTTTACGGGTCAGGCGTGTTTGCGTGGAGACATCACTGGGAAGTACCGAAGAGGCAGCGGGCAAAATGAGTACATCGTCGAAAGTTAGCCCTTCGCGGGCAAATTTTTCATCAATTGCACCAGGATCATTCACCAAAGACATGATAGCGATATCCTCCTTGATTAGAAAAACGCCCAGCGCACGCAACAACGTGAGCCGGGCCTCACACCATGATAAAATTATAATAGCTTGCAACACTAAAGGTAGACTGAGGAATGAATATC